>CAZQOE010000045.1:7793-10802 GCA_964594935.1 uncultured Rhodospirillaceae bacterium
CCGAGGCCTTATCGCCGATCCTTCGTCCGAAAAATCCCGCCGCCATCGCGCCCAGAAGAGGCAGAAAGACGGCCAAGATGTCGAAGGGAAACGCCATGTCTCACCCCTTCATGAGATTGGCGTGTTCAACCGCGATATCCCCCCGATTGCGGAAATAAACAACCAGAATCGCAAGGCCAATGGCGGTTTCGGCGGCCGCGACCGTCAGAACCATGATCGTGAAGACCTGTCCGACCAGATTATGCTGGAAGACGGAAAACGCCACGAAATTGATGCTAACGGCGAGCAACATCAACTCGATCGCCATCAGGATCACGATCACATTCCGGCGGTTAAAGAATATTCCCGCGACGCCGATCATAAAAAGCAAAGCGGCGACGATAAGAAAATGCGGCAATCCGACTTCGGCCATCCGCGCTTACTCCATGCCCTTGGGAACCTTCAGGTCGTTTCTCTTGATCTCCTTCAGAACGGCTTCGCGCGTTTTCTGCGTTTGCATCATGACAAGCCTGTGGGCGAACATGGCGTCGTTCCGGGCTATCTCGTCCGAAGATTTGATCAACTTCTGCCCGACCGAAGATTCATAAAATTTCTCCAGTTGGGAAAGCTCGTCGGCTGTGAAAGTCTGGGCGAGAAAAACGGCCTTGTTTTTCACGACAAGGTCTTCTTGATCTTCCGCAATCTTCTCAACAGCCGTCCCGATGCTTTTCTGGACTTTCTCCATTTGCCCTTCGTTTTCGCGGCTCAGCTGCGGCATGAACATCATCACCGTACCGTTTAAAGCGCCCTTAAGCCTTTCCTTCTCGTTAAAAAGCTTTGCAACGCTCTTGGCCCTGTCCAAAGCTTTTGAATCAACCGCCTTTTCCCTTAAGGAAAGGTCATTTTCAAACGACGTAGCGGCAGCATCCGCTGCGGCCCTTTGGGCGGCCGGTGAAGGTGGCGGAGGAGGCGCGAAAGACGGCCCCCGATCAGGACCACGCATAGCGTTCGGCATCGGCGCTGGCGCGGCAGCCGGAACTTGTGGCGCTGCGGCGCTTGGTTTTTCCTTGGAACCAAAAAGCCGCTTAAAGAACGAGGTGGATTCCTTGGCCTGAGGAGCAGGCGCGGGAACCGGAACCGCTACCGTCGGCGCTGGCGCTTCCACCTTGGGTGCTTCGACCGGAACGGCAGCTTTTGGCACCTCGACCGTTTCTTTTACTGTTTCTTTTACCTTTTCTTTAACCGCGCTCACAGGAGCCGCAGGCTTTGCTTTATCAGCGGAAACTTTCGGCGCCGAAGTCGTTTTGGCGGGCGTGGCGGCCGCTTTTTTGTCCTTGTCCGCCGCGAAAGCGGGCGACTGAAAAGCAGCAAGGGCAAAACCCAAGGCAACGCATAAAGAAAGATATTTCATTTTCATAGTTCGACTCCTTGTCTTGAGGAAACCTTCCTGAGTTCAACAACTTCGGACGCAACGACATCTGCCTGAGCACTCGATTTCTGGCGGCGCGCGCCGGGGCGGTCGCGCAACGTCAACACAATAGCCCCCACCATAGCCACAAGCAAAACCAAACCTGAAACCTGGAACGGGTAAAAGTAGTCGGTATAAAGTACCTGTCCCAAGGCTCGGGTATTCTGAATCGCCTCTTCCGGAGGCACTATAGCTCCTATTGCCTTGGAGTCGACAACCCACGCGCTTGCGACAAGGACAAGCTGCGCCAAGAGTATCAGGGCGACGGCGCCCCCGACCGGCAGGTAACGCTTGATTTCCGACTTTACCCCGCGGAAATTGATGTCGAGCATCATGACGACGAACAGGAACAAAACCGCAACGGCGCCGACATAAACGATAAGAAGAATAAAGGCGATAAACTCGGCCCCTAAAAGCAAAAACAACCCCGAAGCGTTGAAAAAGCACAGAATCAAAAACAAAACCGCGTTGACGG
The DNA here is from genome assembly GCA_964594935.1 of uncultured Rhodospirillaceae bacterium. Taxonomy (GTDB): domain Bacteria; phylum Pseudomonadota; class Alphaproteobacteria; order UBA9219; family UBA9219; genus CAIXLI01. The sequence goes on from CAZQOE010000045.1 coordinate 9,716, forward strand.
GATTCCGCGCCGTAATAACCATCATGGCCGACCCTAAAAGGACGACGGCAAACAGATAAAAAACGATGGTCGCTATCACCTTGCTCCTCCTTCGGGTTCATAGACCGTACAATTCCGCGCTGCTTTGCATGAAGTCTTGAGCGATGCGCTGGTGGAATCGATGACTTCCTGTTGCGAACAGGCCGCCAACAGCAGCAACGCTGTCATTCCGCAAAAATTTCTCTTCGCGTTCTTTCGCGAAAGAAATTTTATGAGGAATCCGATTTGTTTTTTTGCTTCTCTCATCCCTCACCTGTATTTCTCATCCGCCGCCAGATTAGCCGCCACTTCAGCTTCCCATTTATCGCCGTTCAACAAAAGTCGATCTTTCGTATAGTACAATTCCTCGCGCGTTTCCGTGCCGTATTCGAAATTCGGCCCCTCGACAATGGCGTCCACAGGGCAGGCTTCTTGGCACAAGCCGCAATAAATGCATTTGGTCATATCGATGTCATAGCGCGTCGTGCGGCGGCTGCCGTCCTCGCGCATACCGGAATCGATGGTGATCGCCTGCGCAGGACAAACCGCTTCGCACAATTTACAGGCGATGCAGCGCTCCTCCCCAGTCTCGTAGCGGCGCAAAACGTGCTCACCGCGAAAACGCGGGCTTAACGGGCCCTTTTCATAGGGATAATTGATCGTCACGCGCCGCCGGAACAGGTACGAAAACGTCAGCGCAAGCCCGCGCACGATTTCGTACAGGGAAAAGGTCTTCAGAGGATAAAGAACGGACATGCTTTTCATTTTGGCAGCTTATCGAAGAAGACGAGATACGAAGACGTTATCACCACCCAAAGCAGAGACAACGGTAAAAGAACCTTCCATCCGATGCGCATCAACTGGTCGTAGCGGTAGCGCGGCAGCGTCGCCCGCACCCACAGGAAACCGAAAAGGCACGCGGCGACTTTGGCGAAAAACCAGATGATGCCGGGAATGAAATCCAGCGCCGCAAAGGGCGGAAGCCATCCGCCGAGGAACAAAATCGTCGTAAGCGCCGAAAGCAGAATCATATTTGCGTATTCGCTGAGGAAAAACATCGCGAACGCCA
>CAZQOE010000046.1:0-10579 GCA_964594935.1 uncultured Rhodospirillaceae bacterium
AACTTGGCATCCTGATCGAAACCATGCGGCGCGAGGGCTTCGAGCTTTCGATCAGCCGTCCGCGCGTTCTTTTCAAAACCATCGACGGCCAGCGCCACGAACCGATCGAAGAAGTCGTGATCGACGTTGACGACGCCTACACGGGCACGGTCGTCAACGAAATGTCCGAACGCAAAGCCGAAATGACCGATATGCGCCCCTCGGGCGGCGGCAAGACGCGCCTCAAGTTTCTCGCCCCCTCACGCGGCCTCATCGGCTACTACGGCGATTTTCTCTCCGACACGCGCGGCACGGGCATTATGAACCGCCTCTATCACGGCTACGCGCCATACAAGGGTCCGATTGCGGGCCGCCGCACGGGCGTGATGATCTCGAACGGGCAGGGCGATGCCGTGCCCTACGCCATGTGGAAGCTCGAAGACCGCGGCCCGATGATGATCGTCCCGGGCACGAAAGTGTACGAAGGCATGATTATTGGCGAACACTCCAAATCGAACGACTTGGATGTCAATGTGCTCGAAGGCAAAAAGCTCACGAACATCCGCACGACGTCCAAGGACGAAGCGGTGCGCCTGACCCCGCCGATGATTTTGACGCTCGAAAAGGCGGTGGCGTATATCGAAGACGACGAACTCGTCGAAGTGACGCCCAAATCCATCCGCCTGCGCAAGCTCTATCTCGATCCCCTCACGCGCAAACGCATGGCCCGCGCCGCCGAAGCCTAACCCTTCGCGTGAAGCTGGGCTGCAAATCGCGCTTTTCTCGATTTTTGCTGCTCACGTACGGAAGAAGTACGCTCCGCGCAAAAATCTCGAAAATCACAATTTTCGCCTCAGCTTGACGCGAAGGCGCCCTCTATTCTTTCGTCATTCCGGAAAATTTGCTTTTTTGCTCTTTGCAAAAAGGCGAATTTATCCGGAATCCAGCCTTCCTTTCCGCCGAAAACAAAGAATTATTATTTAAAAACAACACATTAACAATAACAAGAAAAATCACAAATAAACGTGATTTTTCCCTTGACTCTTCCCACTATTGGTATATGATGCATCCCGCACCCTCCGTCGATGCGAGATTTCGGAGGAAATGCCGGCCGAGGAGCGGTGTTAGCCTGAGCGTACGATCAGGACCACGGTGCCGATCGGCAGAGGATCGTAAGGTACAATCCTGCGTTCGCACGCAGGGGCCCGCGGGTACGTTCATTTTTTTATGAACTTTTGCGAAAAACGATTTTAAAGAAGGTTTTTGAAGAAAGGATTTTAGAATGAAGTAGTTTTCAGGTTTGGATATTGAGAAAAGAAACGAATTTATTATAATCCGTCATTCCGGAAAATTTGCGCAGCAAATTTATCCGGAATCCAGTCAGCGGTTCCGCTTTGCCCGAAGTTTGGTATTTAAAGCTTCAAATCCGGCGATGTCGGCTTCTGTTTAAACGCGCGCCTTGTCGCTTCCGCGCCGCTAAGTACTTTCCTGCCGCCCTCGCTGTTCATAAACCAGCTCTTTTGATAATCAGCCGCTTCTTTTATTTGTTTTTCAAGATTGGTATCGACGCCACCGCAATACTCTTTGTTCAGTTCAAGCAATTTTTCTACCCGCGCTTCGACGACAGGAGGAGAAAAAGCGTTTTCATAATCAGCCGGTGGTTCAATCGCCGAAAGAAATTCTTTTGTAATATGCCTGGTTTCCAAGGCGCATCTTTTTCTTGTCATCCCTTCAATCTTTTGATCGGTCTCGGGGCTGATTTTTCCGACATAAAGATTGTAATTTTGGCGCATTAAAGATGTTTAAAAAGCGCCAAAAATAACGACGCCATAGGAATTAAGGGAAGGCATATCGGAATCCGAAATTTTTCCGGCAAGAATTTTTTCCATTTCTTGCGTGGCGTGATTTTTCATCCAGTTGTATTCCGTGGGGCCAAGCCGAACCCACTCTTTGGCCTGTCTAAACTTTCTCGAAATAACATTCATGGACATAATGCCCTCATCTGAAATGCGTTATTAAAAGCCTAATAATGAATTATAACATACACGACAAAGCATAAGAAACGATTGATTGGGCTAACGGCAAAAGGGCGCGTCGAAAAACCTTTTCGCCTTAACGGGTTGTTACGGTAAATTTTTGATTAACAAGACTCTCGTTCCCGAAATACTTTCATATTTCGGAAAAAGGCCAAAAGAAGAGTTATTGAGTTACGCCCTTAGCACCGCGCCGGTCGCCTTGTTGACGCTCGCCTCGATCTTCGCGCCAATCGCATCCAATTCGGCGTCGGTCAGGCTTTTATCCGTCGGCTGCAACGTCACGCTGAGCGCAAGCGATTTTTTGGACCTATCAATCTTGTCCCCTTCATAAACGTCGAAAACGTTCACCTCGCGGATCAAATTTTTGTCCGCCGCCTTCACGGCCTGCACGATTTTTGCCGCCGTCACGCTTCTATCCACCACAAACGCGAAATCGCGCGACACGGGCTGCAACGCTTCCAGTTTCAGTAAATTCTTCGCCGTGCTTGCCGACCTCGGCGCGGGAATATTTTCCAAAAACACCTCGCATCCCGCGACGCCCGCTGACGCAGGGAAAGCCTCGCGCAGCATCGGATGTATCTCGCCGAAATACGCCAACACATTGGGCCCAAGCCGCAACGCGCCCGACCGTCCCGGATGATACCACGCCGGAGCATCCGCCGTGACCTGCAATCCCGCCACCGGCGCTCCCACCGCCGTCAACGCCGCAATCGCGTCGGCCTTCGCATCGAACGCGTCCACGAGCCGCGCCTTCGCCGCCCAATGCCGCGCCGTCATTCCTGCGCGCAACGCGCCCGCGACAATCACTTGCCCTTCCGCCGAGGCGTTCTTGAACGCAGGCCCGACCTCGAATAACCCGACGTCTTCAAACCCTCTGTCGGCGTTGCGTTTGGCCGCCGCCAGCAAATTGGGAAGAACGCTGGGCCGCATAACGTCCAAGTCGCTGCTGATGGGATTCTGAAGTTTCAAGTCGTCGCCTACGCCGCCGAAATTCGCGGCTTCCGCGCCCGACATAAACGACCACGTAATCGCTTCCATCAATCCTTGCGCGGCCAACGCGCGCCGCGCGAAATGCGCGCGCAAATCGGCGCTGTCGATGGCGACCTTCGTCCCCACGTTGGGGCAGGGCAGAGATGTTGTCGGCAAATGCTCGAATCCCTTGATGCGCACGATCTCTTCGACCAAGTCGGCCGCGCCCTCGATGTCGGGCCTCCAGCTCGGCGGAACGACCGACAGCGCAAGGTGTTTGCGCGTTACGGCGAAGCCCAGCTTTTCCAGAATGTTCAATTGCTGAATTTCGGGAACGTCGATGCCCGTGTGCTTCTGGCACTTTTTCAAATCGAGCAAAATCGCGTCTTTCTTGGGCGTCGCGGCGCCCGCGACTTCCAACGCGCTGACGACGGTTTCCTTCGTGCCGCACAAATGCGTCACAAGCTTCGTCGCCATCTCGATACCGGGAATGGTCGACATCGGGTCGATGCCGCGCTCGAAGCGATACCGAGCGTCGGACGAAATCTGCAACGCGCGTCCGGTCATGGCGGTTCTAACGGGGTCGAAATACGCGGACTCGATAAAGACTTCGGTCGTGTTTTCGTCGCACGCGCTGCTCACGCCGCCCACGATGCCCGCAAGGCTCAACGTGCCGGTGTCGTCGCCGATGGCGGTCATGCCCGCCTCAAGCGTGTACGTCTTGTCGTTCAGCGCGTCCAGTTTCTCGCCGCCCTTCGCGGGCCGCACCCACAAATTGCCCTTGATCTTCTTGGCGTCGAAAACGTGCAAAGGCCGCGCATAATCGATGGTCATGTAATTGGTGATATCGACCAACGCCGATATGGGCCGCAATCCCACGGCGCGCAACCTCTTCTGCATCCACTCGGGCGAAGGGCCGTTCTTGATGTTGCGAACCAAGCGCCCCACGAACATCGGGCACGCCTTGCCGTTGCCTGCCGGAAAATCCAGCTTCACTTTGATGCGGCTCGACTCCGTTCCCTTGACGGGCTTCGCGTCCAGCGCCTTTAAAATGCCCAAGCCTGCGGCGGCCAAATCCCGCGCAATGCCGTAAACGCCCGCGCAATCGGGGCGGTTGGGCGTCAGGTTGATCTCGATGACGGGATCGTCGTATCCGGCGTATTTGGCGAAGCTTTCGCCCACCGGCGCATCCGCCGCCAACTCGATAATCCCTTCGTGCGCGTCGCCGATGCCCAATTCGTCCACGGCGCACATCATGCCGCAGGATTCGACGCCCCGAATGGTTCCCTTTTTCAACGCCTCTCCGGAGTCGGGCATCACGTCGCCCGGCCTTGCCAGCACGACCTTCAATCCCGTCCGCGCATTGGCCGCGCCGCACACGACCTGCAAGACTTCCTTGCCGGTGTTCACCTTGCACACATGCAAATGGTCCGAATTCGGGTGCGCCACGCACTCCATGACTTCCGCGATGATGAACGGCGCGAGCTTTTTGTCCGCGTCTTCGACGCTTTCGACTTCAAGGCCGATGGCGGTCAGCTTGTCGCAGATTTCCGCGCACGTTGCCTTCGTGTCGAGGTGTTGCTTGAGCCATGAGAGAGGGAATTTCATGTTACGGAGCCTTCGTTATCAGAAGTACGGAAATAATGCCTGCGGCAATACCCAACGCCTTCGTCAGAGTAAGCGTTTCGTTCAAAACAAGGGTGGCGAAGACGGCGACAAGGACCAGATCGCCGACGACCCAGAAAATCTGCGTCGGAATGACCGAGCCGTAGCGCAGCGCCAGAAAATACCCGATGTCGATCAGCGCGGCGGCGCATCCGCAAAGAATGACGTACTTAAGCGCGGGGCCGTCCAATCCCTTCATGACGTCGACCTTGTACCCGTACTGGGCGACAAGGCACCCGATGCCAAGGATAACAAGAATGACCAGCGTCATGACGAACGTGAACCCGAACGGATTCGTTCCCCCCGAACCGAGCTTCGTGGCGACGGTGTACGTCGTGCCGCCGATGACGGTAAGCGTCGCGAAAAGAAGCCAAAGACCATTCATGGTTAGCCCTTCAGCGCGGGGTTGGGGATGTCGAGCGGCACAAAGCCGTAGTGCTTCAGCCAGCGCAAATCGGCGTCGAAGAACGTCCGAAGGTCGGGGATGCCGTACTTCAGCATCGCGAGGCGTTCGATGCCCATGCCGAAGGCGAAGCCTTGGTATTTGTCGGGGTCGATGCCGCAGTTCTTCAGCACGTTCGGATGCACCATGCCACTTCCCAGAATTTCCAGCCAGTCGCCGTGATTGCCCAGCTTCAGCTCGCCGCCCTTGCGTGAGCAGCCGATATCGACTTCGGCGGAAGGCTCGGTGAACGGAAAGTAAGACGGGCGAAAGCGGACGGGCAAATCGTCGATGCCGAAAAAGGCGCGCAAAAAGTCCATCACGCAGCCCTTCAAATGCCCCATGTTCGTGGCTTCGTCGATGACCAAGCCTTCGACCTGATGAAACATAGGCGTATGTGTCTGGTCGTAGTCGCAGCGGTACGTGCGCCCCGGCGCGATGATGCGGATAGGGGGCTTCTGCTTCAGCATCGTGCGAATCTGCACGGGCGACGTTTGCGTGCGAAGGACGGTCTTGCAGTTGCAATCAGGCGGTGTGGGCAAAAAGAACGTCGCTTGCATGTCGCGCGCGGGGTGCGACGATGGAATGTTTAATGCCTCGAAATTGTAATACTCGGTTTCGATATCGGGGCCCTTGGCGACCGAAAAGCCCATGCTCGCGAATATGGTGATAATCTCGTCGATGGTCTGCGCGGTCGGATGTACGCGCCCTTCCGGTTGCGGGCGGGGCGAAAGCGTCACATCGATGCTTTCCTTGGCCAAACGTTCCTGCATGGCCGCCGCGCCCAAAACCTTCTGCCGCGCGTCGATGGCGGCCGCGATGTCGTCCTTCAGGACGTTCAAAGCCGCGCCGCGAGCCTTGCGCTCGTCGGGGGCGAGCTTGCCGAGCGTCTTCATGAGTTCGGTGATGCTGCCTTTTTTGCCCAGCGCCGAAACGCGGATTTCATCCAGCGCGGCGCTCGAAGAGGCTTTGGCGACAGAGCCGGTAAGTGCGGACTTCAGCGTATCAAGATCGTTCGAAGCAGACATAGTTTGTTCCTGAAAAACAAAGAATTTTTATATACCGCTTATTCCGTACGGGCAAACCCGAAAAGAAAAAACGCCGAAGCATCGCTGCCACGGCGTTTTTAAAGGTCTATATCAGGCTTATCCGCTTACTTGGCAGCCAGTGCGGCCTTGGCCTGATCGACCAAGGCTTTAAAGGACGCCGGTTCTTCGGCGGCGAGGTTGGACAACGTCTTTCTGTCCAACATGATTCCCGCGCGCTTCAATCCGTTGATGAATCGGGCATAGGTCATGCCGTGCTCGCGCACGCCCGCGTTGATGCGTTGAATCCACAAAGCGCGGAATTCGGACGCCTTGGCGCGGCGGTCGCGATAGGCGTAACGTAACGCCTTCTCGACCTTTTCGATGGCGATGCAGTAATTGGAATTGGCGCGGCCGCGGTAAGTCTTCGCGAGCTTGACCATTTCCTTGTGACGAGAATGGGACGTCACGCCCCGTTTAACACGAGCCATAGTGATTTCCCTTCTTAGCTATTGGGTAAAAGAAACTTGATGATATTTTCGCCGTCGGTCTTGAAAAGGCGCGGTGCGCTTCATGTTCTGAGAGCGGCGGCGCATAAAGTGGCGGCGGTGGGATGCTCCCGACTTGACGTGGCCTGTGCCGGTGATGCGGAAGCGCTTTTTCGACCCGCTGTGGGTCTTCATTTTGGGCATTTTTCTATCCTTTGTTATTCGTTAGTGCGGCCGGGCATGTCCAAAAGCCACGGCGCGCGAAGGACGGGTTGATAGCCCCTGAAAGCCCTGAAAGCAAGTGTTTTATTTAGAATAATCGCCCCGATTAGCTCAATCCGAACGTGGGGTTGGATACCGAAAACCCCAAGGGGCGAAGGACTTCTTTGGCTTCCGAAGGGCATAAATTCTCATAGCCCGCCAGAACCTTAAGGCCTTCGCGATAGGCGCCGGATGTGAAACTTTTCTTGTTAACGATAATCTGGGCAAGGGATTTCACCAGGCTGTTGTCTTCTTTCAGAAGATCCTTGCCTTTGGTCTGAAGATTCAACCCCGCCCGAATTTGTATTTGGCGAATATCGGTACGGACTTCTTGTGAAGAAGGAAACGTCTCCTTCATCAACGTCTCTTCGCAGGCCGAAGCGGTCCATTGGGTATGAGGCTCGAGGTTCAAAAACGCCCGCATCCTTCGCGCGTCGACAAAATCGCGGACGGCTTCGGCGCTGCCGCCAAAACAATAATGGTAGGCGCATATGGCAAACCCGTCCTGCAAAGCCATGGCGCGGAACGCCCGTTCTTCTTGCTGGAGGTTTTCTTGGTGGAAAGGGAACAAAGCGCCCCCGACAACGCGAAGGGTATGGATGCCGTCCATTGTTTTTTTGGTCTTTTCGACGTTTTTGAGGCCCGTGAATTTTTCCCAATATTCGCCTGTGTTAAGGTATTGGGAATTCGGGAAGACGACGGCCTCTGTCGTGCGCACGGGTATCCGCCGGGTGTCCTTCACATAGCTTTTGAAAACCTCTTTTCCGAAGAAATGCTCGCCGATTTGGCGGGCGCGCTCCGTCCAATCTTCGGGCACGGCCGGGCTCGCGACCCAGGCGACAGGAATGGCGGCTACGCCCTTGGCCCACCCTTCGTTCCCGTTGGCCGAAGCCAGCCGATCGGTATGTTGGCATGAGGCGCGAATGGCTCTTTCACGGTCGCTCAACTCTTCTTGGGAAAACGGCGGAAAAAACGCCAACGCGAATTTCCGTTCGGAACGCAGCTCGTTCCGCTCGGCAAGGGAAATCTCAAGCCCCGTGAACGCGCTTAATTCTTCCTCGGTCATATTTATATCAGACGGCATGAACAATCCCCTTTCTTAGGAGGGCTCTCTTGCTGTTAAGCGGCCAACAATACACGTTTGTTCGGCAAAGTTTCTGGGTTCATCGGGGCAAAGGCGCGCGTAAGCCTCAAGGACGGCCTCGCCTTCTTTGCGCGTTTCGTAAGATAAAGGCTTTGTTTTTTCCAGCACGGCGCCAAGGGTTTCCATAAGCGCGGCGGGGGAAAATTTTCTGAATTCCGCCATGAAAGGCGAATGAAGGGAGTTCCAAATGCTTTCGTGCTTGATCTTGCCGCGTTCCAGATACGCGACGGTATAACTGCATTCTTCCCTGCAGGCGGTTGCGTCCAAGGAACTTCTGTCGATGCCGTGAAGGGCGTCGGATACGCGGATTTGCAGTTCGCGCACGGGGGCGAAAGCTTCGGGAAATAAAGGATAATCGTTTCCGCCAAGAAAAGCTTCGCAGGCCGCCGCCGTCCAGTATTTCGGGGGATGTCCGTCGAAGAAAGCGGCGAGTCGGTGCATGTGAATCCAGTCGCGGGCGTCCGCGCGGTCGGGATGCTTGTCGACGGCGTAACAATCCGCCCACGTTTCGAAAAAATAGGCGTTCATGTCTCCCCTTACTTCCTGAGCGGTATAAGGGTAATAAACGTGGCCCTCTTCATGGGCCTCGGAAAGTTTCTTGATCGTCGGCGAAGGCGTCCGGCTCGTCTGTATGGTCGCAAGCGTATTCTGGTATTCTATCGGTTTCAAAAATGGCGACGGCGGAAAAAGAACGGCACGGGTAACCCTGAAGGGACCTGAAGAATCCTCTTCAAGCGGACCGCCGAAAAGCTTTTTCCATAAAGCGTTTGTTTCTTCCGGATAGACGCCGGCCTCGATGGCCGCGTTGAAGAGCCAAGCCGTCGGCTGGGCTGCATGTTTTTCGATGGCGAAAGGATCGGTAAAGGGACAACGGGCATGGATGGCGTTTGTCCGGTCTTTGATCTCTTGTTTTGAGAAAAGGGGAGTATCCTGAGGCCAGGTTATTTCCCCGAACTTACCTTCGGAAGGCAGACCTTCGCGGTCGAAAACCGTAAATATATCTGAAGCATTGTCCCAGGCGGCAGTCATATGAAGTCCTGAAATGGTACGCCCTAAAAACCGAAATCAGCCTAACCTGAAAAAGAATAAATCTAAAAAGGTTTTTGCGAAAAAACAGGATCTGGTTCACAGAACGCGGAATATTCGGAAGGGCCCCGCCCGAAATTAACCTTACCCGCACGCGCACACGCTTAAAAGGAATTGGCGATCGACAAAGCCTTCTTCGCGGGCGGACATCGAAGGCCCCGTCGCGTAGGTGTCGGGCGTCTGGTTAATCTTGGACTTTTTCTTCCTTCTCTTCGGCGCTTTTTTGGACGGCGCTTTCCTGCCGCACAGCTCGTCGGCGACGCACGAGTGAAGCTCGCTGATGTGTTGTTCTTGGGTAACCGCCATCGTCAAAAAAAGCCTTATAATTCTCGGAAAAGGAGTCCGCACTCTAGCCTGCCAAAAGCCAAAGCCAAAAACTTTCATGGGAAATAAAATAAGGTTAAAGCGGCTATACCCGCCAACCTTCGTGAATCGCGGCGATTCCGGGGGTTAAATTTATCCCGCTACGGCCTGTTCAGCGAAGAGAAAGCTCTCTTCTTGCTGATACAGTACGGTGAAGAGGCCTCAACGTTGCCAAAGCATCTCCGAGTTGCTCGCGCAAATCGATGCGCCCGCGTGGAGCAAGGGCATAAGCCGCTTCCCCCATAGCGATAAGATTTTCCAGCCTCTGATGTTTGTCTCTTTCGATTTCATTCAAGGCAACTTCCGCCACGGCGGGATCGATTTCTCCCTTGGCGATTAACTGCGTCGCCCATCCCTGCTTGAGGCGCGCGTCCAATGAAAGATTATCTCCGAATTTTTCAAAAATCTTCGTGGCCAAAACCTGTTCTGAATTGCTGCGCTGTTTATTTTTTCCAACGATGGAAAGCGCGGCGGCAGCAAGCGAAGAAACTTGTTCTTCTAGGTCGCGAATAACGGTGCCTTCTTCGGTGACTTCCGTTTTTGTCCTCTGTACTTGTTCTTCCGTAACCAATCCCTTCATTCCATGCTCTGCAAATTCAAGAAGGGCAATATTTCTGATCCGGCTAAAGAAATTCGGGTTCAAAAGTGAACCAGTGGCTGCATCTGGCATCGTAATCTCCATAAAAAAAGGTAGATTATTATATGACGCAATTAAACCACTCCGGATTGCTTGAAACAACGGGGAAAATATGGTTAAACCCGCCAGCCTTCGTGAATCACGGCGATTCCGCCCGTCAGGTTCGTCCATTTGACGCAACAAAGACCGGCCTTTTCCATGCGTTTGGCAAGCGCGTCCTGCTTCGGAAACTTCAGGATGCTTTCGGCAAGGTATTGGTAGGCCTTGCGGTCTTGCGCGACGATCTCGCCCATCAGCGGCAGCACGTTCAGGCAATACGTTTCATAAAGCGGCTTAAGGGCAGGGACGACGCCCGGGCTGAACTCCATGCAGAAAAAGCGCCCCCCCGGTTTCAAAACGCGCGCGGCCTCGCACAACGCCTTGTCGATGTGCGTGACGTTGCGCAAGCCGAAGACGATGGAATACATATCCACGCTGCGGTCTT
>CAZQOE010000047.1:0-10547 GCA_964594935.1 uncultured Rhodospirillaceae bacterium
ACTACGTTCATGCCCCAAAAGAAAGGGCAGTTCATCTTCGTTTTTTACGAAGGCCAAAGCTCCTTTCGTTACAGCAATTACTGGCGGATTTTCTTTTGTAAAAATGCACGCGTTGATACAATCGTCGTCAGACAAACGATACTCTATCGGGTTGGCATCCCAGTCGCGGTCAGGATGAATCTTTTTGGCAATCCTCAATAATTCGGATTCGATTTTTCTGACGTTCGTAAGGTCGCCCGACGTGAAAAGTTTGGCATCGTTGATTACATTTATGTTTTCTGTCGGCATCGAAATATACCAGTCCTTGAAAAGGCAAATTCAAATGGCTCCGTCTTTCGACGAAGCTAAAAAATCAACGCGTTATAAGCCAAAACCTAGCATTTTTTGATAAATGAACGATTAATTTCAATGATTTGCGGTGCTTACAGGCAAAAAATGAAACGAAAAGCCGACTTATTTTAGTTAAAGAAATCTAAACAATAAGTGTTTTAATGCTAGGCCAAGTTTAAATCACTTACTCCGCTTTATTACAGCACGGTGCTTCTTTATCGCCTTCAGAAATTTTGTTTGAACTTCCTTAAACAACGCCTCGGGCAACAAACCATAAGCGACGCTAGCAGCGCCACTGGTGCGGGTAGGGCGCAAATCCGGCCCTGGCCATGTGAAGCGGTTGGCTTCTGTCACGACAATCCACGAACGATCATCGTCAAGGCCAAGGCGTTTTTTTGTCGCTGCGGGAATTTCAACGGATAAGGAGGGATCGCTTGGCGGCGTATGTGTAATTGGCAATACCGTTACTATCTGATTTTTCTCGTTGTCTGTCGTCACCAGAATGACGGAGCAGGGGCGGTCTTTGGACCCTTCCTCAAGGCCGCGCGCATGTTCCCTCTGCCACAAGTAAGCATAGCGAATAACAAGAGCAGGAACCGGCTTCGGAAATCCTTTGGTTTGATCAGATTTCGTCATTAAACGCTGCAGCGGCAGAAGGGGCTTTGGCTTTCTTTACGGCGGCAATGTCTGCGTCCGTAAAATCATCTAGGCTCATAACCTGCCGATCACGGCGCTTAAGTCGGCGGTATTCTTCCACCGAGATTAACACCGTTCGATCACGGCCATTGCGGCTCACGATAACGGGACGGGTTAAAGCTGCGTCTTGATAGCGGCCAACTTCCTTGCTGAAATCCGTCGATGCGACTCTAATTGTGCTGTCCATGGTCAGTCCCCCGTTTATCCGTATATTCCGTATAATCCATATTATACATGAATTCCGTAAATATTCTATATAAACCCTCAATGAAGGTTATGTTAGAAGAAACAAAGGGTTATCGTTACCTCTTGCCTGTTAACGACGTTACATTGCTATTTTTTACAATTCCAAGAGTCGGGAAATTCTGCCGGATGGTGTCGGCGACATAGGACGGCGATAAGTGAGCGTAATGTTTCTCCGTCATGCGCGTATCGGCGTGGCCGAGCTGTTTTGCTATAACCGGCATAGGGACGCCTTTCATCGCCAGAATACTACCATGCGTGTGGCGCAGGACGTGGAAAGATATTGCGGGCTTGATCTTGGCGTTTTTGCAAGCCTCGATGATCGGGCGCTTCTGGTGAGAATTTCCCCAAGCCAATCCGCACATGCGAAGGAAAATAAGATCGGTTCCTTGTTTGTTTATGATGGTGTTCTCGAAGAACGTTTTTCCTTCGTCTGTCAAAACAATATGCCGAACTTTGCCGCTTTTGCTCAGGCGGATGGTTACGGTTCCGGCGTCTGGGTTAAAGTCGTTCACGATCAACCGCGTCAATTCGCTGTAACGGCAGCCTGTCATTAGGGCCGCGTTGACGAGGGAACGTAAATCTTCAGGACAAGCGTTGATAAGACGGCGGCATTCATCTTCCGAGAGATAGCGCACCACAGGAGCATCGACGTTCTTAAACGGGCGAACTTTGCGCCATGCGGTATCGCTGGCAACCTTGCCGTCCTTCCATGCGTAATTCAGTGCGGCTTTAAGGATGGTCAATACCCGATTGGCTGTTGCCCTGCGGCGGCGGATGGCGTCGGCGTCTTTCTCGTTGTGTTCGCGGATGTTTCTTTTCTCGGCGGCTCTGCTTGTCCGGAGCATTGCGGGTGCATCGGCAAGGTTCTTGTGCCAATCCACGATTTTTCTTGTGCTTAGCTTCGCAACTTCGGTTTTTCCAAGGGCAGGGATGATGTGGGCGTTTATGCTCGACTGGGTGGCGTAAACGCCTTTTCCCTCAATCGAGTAATGTTTCATATAGTCTCGCATGGCGTCATCGACGGTATAGCGGCCATCAACGATTTCTTCCTCACCGGACTCCTTGCGTTTTTCTCCCTCGTGCCAGTCGCGTGCGACGTTCTGAGCCTGATCAAAACTAAAGACGGTTTTCCCATTAGCTTCTTGCGCGTCGTCGGCAAGGCCGATGCGAAATTCTTTGTAGTGGCGATCTCCCGTAAAGCGTCGTGCGGCCCATGTCCCGCCTTTGGGTATCTTGCGATAGCCGAGATGCAATCCGTTCTCTACGAGACGCCAATGCGGTTCTGAACGGGTAGGGAGCTTCCTTCTCGCTTCTCTGTCCCGCAGATTTTTCTCTTTCAGGTGGCGCCCCATGTGACCCTCAAAAATCCATGGCTAATATTTGGCTAATATATTCCCTGAAACCATCGTGGACAAGCATAAACGAGAATATGCCGTTATTATTGATTTAATTGATTTCTGCTGGTTTCTGACGGTCTCTGAAAGTGCCGTTCTTCGCTCTCTCACGGTGAGAACACGGGTTCAAATCCCGTAGGGGACGCCAATCAGGTATGAATCTGCGTACTTCGGCAGATGGGTCGATTTGGCCGCCGTTGGCCACAAGGCTTGCCATCGCTTTATTTTCCCCTCTCAACTTCAGAAAATCCCCTGTAACGCGGATTTCGCTGACCGTTGCCCGAAGATAGGCGCGGCTAAACGGCGTCGATGTGGAGAAGCGTTTATTGAGGACGCGGGCCACGGCTTCTATTTTCTGCGGGGTAATGATTTGGAGTGGTGTTTCGTTTTTCTGGCTTAGGATCGCTATTTCCGAAGCTATCGTCTCGCGCCGTGTCTTATGGCCCTGAACGCGGAGTTTCAGGCGTTCGTCAAGTTCAAGGACGCCTTTCTCAATAGCTTCGTAAAGTTTGTTTTCGGCTTGTTCGAGTTCCCTCAGCTCAGCTTCAAGCTTTTTAAGCCTGATTTTGTCTTCACTGCCGTTTTGATTGGCATGATTGCGGAGGTCATCGATTACGGCCCTTAAGTATTCTGGCGTGTAGAGTTTTTGTTTGAAAACATCCAATATGAGGCTTTCCAATTTTTCAGCCGGATAGTTGGCGGACTGGCAAACGGTATTGCCTTTGCTCAGGCGGTTTGAGCATTTGTAATATCGGTAGCGGTTGTTCTTGGCCGTAATCATGACCATTGTCGCCCCGCAACAATCGCATTTAAGCAAGCCCGTCAAAAGGTTCGGCGATGTCTCTCGGCGCGGGGCGCACATTTTGGGCGTATAAACGCCGCGTAGTTTTGTTGCTTGGTCGAAAAGGTCTTGATCGATAATCGCCGGTACGGGTGTTTTGACCCATTCGGACTCATCCTTGATCTTACGGGTTTTAGAATCTGTCTTATTGAATACATGCCATCCGGCATAGGTTGTGCTCGACAGAATTTGATGAACCGCCTGAACACGCCAAGACCTGCCGCGCAAATAGTAGCCGTTTTGGTTCAGGTAGTTGGCGATTTCTTTCATGCCAAGGCGCGGCATGTTGTTCTTGCCGTGGACGTAGATGTTGAAAATTTCTTCGACGACTCTGGCCTCTGTTTCCCTAATGACCAATTTTTTCTTAATGCGGCCATGAAGGCCAGTTTGACAAACCTCAGAAGCTCTGTATCCAAATGGCGCTACTGAGCCATTAAAGTACCCCTGCCGCGCGTTTTCTTGCATTCCGCGCAGGGTGTGTTTTGCATTTTCTTTGCTTTGGTATTCGTCGAATAACATGATTATACGACGTTGCATCTCGCCCGATGGGTCGTCGCTGATTTGTTGCGTTACTGAACATATTTTGACGCCATGCTTGCCAAGCCGTCGCTGGTATATCGTCGCCTCGATTTCGTCGCGGAAGAAGCGCGAGAAACTATGAACGGCGATTAACTGAAACGGAGCTGGTTCTTTCATCGTAGCTTCTGCCATCATGTCCTGAAACACCGGCCTTTTGTCATCCGTCGCGGTTGCCCCTGGCTCAATGTATTCTTTCACGACAACATGCCCGTTGCGCTGTGCCCATTGATGCATTTGACGCAATTGATCGGGGATAGAAAGTTCGTTTTCAGCTTGGCGGCCTGTGGATACGCGAGCGTATAGGGCTACTTGCATATGGATTCCTGTTCTTTAATCGCCTGTTCCTCTTCCTCAATCTCTTTGAGAATCTCACCGATGTAAGCCAAAAGCAATTGGCTTTCTTGCGGACGCAATTTTAGATTCGGAACCAATGGCTTGAACGCAAGCTTGATCAGAAAATCTTGCTGCAACGTTACCGGATTCGTGTTTGTTTCATCGTTCATGCCCGTCCTCGTGATGTGCTTTCCAAAGGAAAGCATCTCACGAAAGTCAAAACGCTCTTATAGCCTTTATGTACGCTTACGAAGCAATCCGGCGAATTTGGCGCAAACCGTTCTTGAATCTTCATCACGAAGGCCAGACATAACGGTCACATTGCTCTCGCGTCTGTTGAGATGTTGGCAACGCGGAGTGCACATTCGAAGCGTTGCCAACATCTCAACAGAAAATTCCGCGAGTCATTTTGAATAAATGGGGACCCTGTCGAGGTTCGTTAGTTTAGAGAATCTGTGAATGTGGAAAAATTGTCTCAGGATGACAGCCTCGCAAAAGTTTTAGATAAAACAAAAGGTTGTTAGAAAAACGCCTCCATCAAAAATCGACATACTCGCAAAAAATGATGTGCAGACAATAGGATAGGCGACGAAGGAGCCTATTCCTTTTATCTTGCCTTCCTTACGCTCTTCTCCGTACCGCCCAAAAAAGAAATCATAGCTAACATTTTGTAAATCAAGAAAAGTTCAGTAATAGCATATATGTAATTAATTATACATTCACATAATTATGATAATGGTTAGCCTAGAAATATAGAGGACTGATTTATATTAAATTACTTATAACTGGGGATTGCATTATGTCTTCTTCGAAATACGGCTCTCTCGGCGGCGACGGCCCGCTCGGCAAAGGCTTTGTTCCTGTCGGCAAGGACGGTCACTTGGAATTCAGTAATGGCGAAGTGTGGGTTGAGGGTCGCATTGGATCCGATCCTCGTACGGGGGCGAAGTGTAATATCGAAATAAGCGAATCCGAAGCCGGAATTCAACACGCATTAAAGAAGTTTGGCTTTGCGCATGCGGAAAAATGGAGTCCAAAAACCATTGACTACATTGAGGAGCAAGTCAGGGAAACTTATAAACGCGCGGGAATGGAGCGCGAGTTCGCCGGAGTATCCCCAAATGTTGCAACTCGCATGGGCCCCGGAGAAATTAGCAATGGTAAGTTGCCGTTGGAGAACGCAACGTTTATAGCTTTGAATGCTCACGAAATAGATATAGGTTTTGGTACAGATTATAATCAAATGTTGATAAATAATGGAAAGAAAGCTCTTGATCCGAGATGTTTTGATGGGAAAGAGGGAATATTTGCTGGCGTTTCGCCCCCACCGCCTAAAGTCTCGCAACCCTACGCAGGATCGCATGGGAATCCGAAAAAGTTTAAGGGGCACACTCCCTGATAGATAAAGCTATCTGAGTTTTGTTTCCAGTTCCCAGTACCCTGATTTGTCCTGTCCGGCACGCCACTAAATGAGAAAAAGGCAGCCGCTTGGCTGCCTTTTTCATTTAACTCCCTTCGGAGCATCGCGCCGAGACGCCAATTATGGACAGTCTCTGGGTTGTATTCCGGTATGATTACCATCACTTGCGTTAAACGAAAACGCGTAACTGCACGAAATGGGAGTCTTTGATGTCTGTCCATTG
Organism: uncultured Rhodospirillaceae bacterium; assembly: GCA_964594935.1. Lineage (GTDB taxonomy): Bacteria > Pseudomonadota > Alphaproteobacteria > UBA9219 > UBA9219 > CAIXLI01. The sequence goes on from CAZQOE010000047.1 coordinate 6,063, forward strand.
CATGTTGAATTTGAATAGGTTGTCCAGACTGTTACGCCATTATAGGTTCCCGGAACGATCTGACCGTTCACTACAACCGGGCATTTATATGTATGTTCGGTAGTCGTTGTGCTGCTGTCAACGCATGTCGGAACGCCCCCCGTTATTGCTGTGATAGCTTTACCTGTCTCACAAGTTACATTGGCTATCGACATGGATTTCCATATTAAGGTGCTGTCGGTAGGGCTTGTTTTCAGGCAAGCAACGATGTTAACTTGATCGTTGGAAAGTTCTGTCTTACCAAATTTATTGGGACATGGATCCCCAATTATGGCTGCATACGATTGTGTTGCCGTTAGACAAAGCCCCAGGATAAGTAAGAAATAACGCATAGCCGTTCCCTTCGTTACATTGATACTGTACTTTAGCAGTGTACTGTAAATTGATTAATACAATACATATTTGGCAGGTGTTTGATTAATTTGAATAAATTTTGCCCAATTTTGAGAGTATATCTGCACCCGTGCGGCGATCCGCGTTGGGCGAAAGAGTCGGCTGATTTCGATGTTTATTGTTGTTTCGGGAGTTGCGTCGGATCTCTTTAGCCCTGTGCGGGCCGCGCTTTCTGACTTACATGCATCCTTTATCTATCCTGCCTTTAGCAGTGCAGAGCATCCTGCTCCACCTCCGGTCCCACGACACTCTGACTTGAAAAGGAGCTGCGGGTTTCGCAGAGAGCTTCCAAATCCAGCGTAGGCAGACATGGCCGTCGGAAACCGACTGGGCCGTCTCTTAAGTTCTTCGTCAATGCATAGCCATACTGCCTTTTCTCCCTTACAACACTCGCGACCTCACCATGAGGCAGTGTCGGGGATTTATACGCCATGCAAAGGCCAATGTCAAGGAAAAATCACACAGTAAGGCGGATATTTCTTTTGGTTGGAAATTCAAGGGGTTGTCGAGCGTTGGAGTAGGGAAGTTGGAATATAGAAAATGCCCCCGATTGGGCTGATCAATTTTCATAGATGAAATGTAGCCATGACCATTTTCGTCAAATAGTTACAGGGTTTTTATGGTTAAAAATCCGTTAACTTCTTGAAAGTAATAAGAAAATTCTATTTTGGCATATTTTGTGATAATATCATGACATGGGATGAGCTTATATTTTTCAAATATTTTTAAGACGTAAATATATGATAAGCAGTCTTCCAAAATGTGTCTCGCTTTTGCCCGATGAAGAAAAGGCCATAGTTGCTAACTTAGATTCTATAATCAAATCATACACCGAAGAAACCCGTAATATTACACAACAGATTAACGACAGTAGAAAACAAATTTCGGACAGAGAAAATGAACTGAAATCTCCAGCCGAAAAAGCAAAAAAGAAATCTCGCAACATAAAAAAGGCACTTTACGAGGCCAAAATACAGATCTGCGACAGGAATGCGGTAGTAGATAAAAAACTACAAAGTTTGGATGAAACCTTCTGGAATTCATTCCACACTTCTGATTTTGTAGATGAATATCAAAAAAGACTTCAATACATTTATACACAGCGTCTTTTAAGAAACGACGAGGAAAGAAAAATAGAACATGCGATCAGGCAAATAGACGAAATACTCGATACGCATCAAAGAATCAATGCGGCATACAAAAGTGAAAAAAGAGCTTGGACCCGTTCCGTGGCTGCAGCCGCCGGAACTTCTGCGACCGTTATTGCATCTTTTCTTCTAACCTTGCCACCATCTGTCCCTGTTACCGTTTCTCTTGTAGGGCTTGTTCTTATTGCCTCACAGTACCCGCAACGGCCACAAGGCGAACGACCACAGCGGCCACAAATGCCGACACATAATCCGTAATTTATGAAGTTTTGACTTAGAGGGTGCAACCACGATGAGCAGCGGCCATGACGCGCTTATGAATGGGGTCAATAACAGCGCCCATTTTTTCGCAAGCCATACCAACTTCTTCACCAGATTTTTTTATAATTTCACGACGAGCCATGATCGCATCGTAAAGAGGATCTGGCTCTTCGCCGTTTTCTAAAACTGCGGACATTGCGGAAATTTCGTTTTGTTTAGGGCTTCTATCAGCCATCTGAGCTTCCCTCTAACTTTCGGCTCTATTATCTTCTCTTGCGGAAATATTTCAATGAAAATATGATTGTTTAAATACTTTCGTAATTAATGAACGTATTGATATGATTGATTTTTCTGCATTTCCAAAACTGCTGATATTGTGTCCTTTCGAGGTGTGGCTTGAAAATGGGATTTGCTGGTTTGCAGCAAAAGATGGCTATTTTTCACCGAAAACGAATGCGGAGAAGGCGAAGAGTTCGGTGTTTTTGTCTTTCCACGCCTGAGGCGAGAGGCCCGCTTTAATCGCCGTTTGTTCGACGAATTTAGGCACGTCGAATCCATGCTCCACCGCGACCTGCGGAAGCAAGAGGCCTTGGCTGAAACCTTTTCGTATCAGCAATCCGTCGCGGCCGATGCGAATATCCTTTAAATCCGTCACGCGGCGGAAGGGCGATAGGACGGAAATTTCGTAATCCAATTTATTCAGTTCGTCCGGCGCGACGGGTTCGAAGCGCGAATCCCTTAACGCGGCCGAAGAAGCGACCTCGCGCACCGTTTCAGCCAATGATTTATTCGGCGTGATAAAGCCGATGCAGCCGCGCAATTTTCCGTTTTCCTTCAGCGTCACGAAAGCGCCGGAAGGCGTTTGCAACGGCTTGGAGAGATTGTCCGGAAGCGGCGGCGTTCTTTTGCCGCGCACCGACGTTTCGACGGATTCTCTGGCGATGGCCAGAAGCCTTTTTTTATCCTTTTCTTCGAGAGAAAAAGACGTCTGTTTCATTTCTTCCTGTTTTTCGTCTTGAAAAAACGCCGCCGCGCCGTATCCGACGACCCTCGTTTTATCCCCCGTAACATCTCCGGAGTTGGCGTATGCCAGAATTTTGCGCCCCGTCGCCCCCATGCGTTCGGCGGCTATCATGGCGGCGATGATGGGCGCGCCGCCGCAGGCTTCCCATATCCCCTGCTCCATATTGACGGAGAGTCCGAGGTAATCATTGCCTTCTATCGCGCCGAGCGTTTTGCGGTCAAAAGAAACAGCCTCGTTGTAGTCATGAAAATGCGACAGGTCGGAGCTGGCCACGATGAGCGTGTCAGGTTCTTGCGTCGCGGCGTTGCGCTTGATCAATTCGGCCAGAGCCGCGCCCAGAGAGCGCGAGGATTCATAATCCGCCGCGCCCATGACAATCGGCACGATTTTGAGGCCGCCGAGGCTTTCCTGAAGGAAAGGAAGCTGCACTTCGAGCGCGTGTTCGCAACGTCCGCCGAAGCATCCGTGGCCCGCGTTCGACAATTTTAACGAGGCGTCTTTTTGAGACAGCTTTTTCGCAAAATCCTTGTCTACCGGAATCGGGCCGAGCGGCGTCGCATAGGCGTCGCCGTTAAAAATCGAGGTATATGAAAACGGTTCGGTATGCGAAGGGGCGATGACGACGACCCTTTTATATTTGTGTCCTTTTATCTGGGCATAGGAACGCGCCGCGATATGCGCCGAATAGACGTAGCCTGCGTGCGGCGCAACGAGGGCGAAGACCGGCCCTCCCAGATTTTGCGGCGACACCTCGGCCAACAGCCCGTCGACCATCGCCTTTAACTGCGCCGGATCGTCGGGGTAAAAGCTTCCCGCGACCATCGGCGGACGCGTCTGGTTTTCCTTGTTCCCTGCACTATTGCGCGAGCCAAACATGACAAGCCCCGTTGCTAGAAGAATGACAATGATGAGGACGATTATCAAGGAGCGTTTCATTGACAACACTTCGGTTTCTTTAACTTCCGAGCACGCAAATTATACGCCTGCATTATAAGCGGCATCCGGCCATGCCAATAGAACAAAATTTATGATATAATGCCGCAGTTGGCATGGTTCTTCCTTGCTGACGGAGGGTGTTCGGCATGACGCAAGAGAGCAAGCACATCGCCAAATACTGGCATTTGACCGACGACGGCCGGATACAATGCGATCTTTGCCCGCGCGACTGCAAATTGCACGATGGGCAAAGAGGCGCGTGCTTTGTGCGGATGCGCGACGGCGACCGGATGATTTTGACGACCTATGGACGGTCATCCGGATTTTGCATCGATCCCATCGAAAAGAAACCTTTGAACCACTTTTATCCCGGGTCGAGCGTTCTTTCTTTCGGCACGGTCGGCTGTAATCTGGCATGCAAATTCTGCCAGAACTGGGATATCAGCAAATCGAAAGACATGGATCGCTTGATGGACGAGGCATCGCCTGAAACCATCGCCGAAGCCGCCGAACGCCATGGATGTAAAAGCGTGGCCTTTACCTATAACGATCCCGTCATTTTCACCGAATACGCCTTGGACGTAGCGGACGCGTGCCATGCCCGAGGGATTAAAACGGTCGCCGTTACGGCGGGGTATATGCACGATCAGGCGCGGCGCGATTTTTATTCGAAGATGGACGCGG
>CAZQOE010000048.1:0-8272 GCA_964594935.1 uncultured Rhodospirillaceae bacterium
TGACACGAATGAAGGCCTTCGCGCCGTCGAGATGTACGAGGACGTTCCCTTTATGTTGGCGGAGTTGAAAGGCAACAAGAAGCATTTGTTTGCTTTGACCGAAAAGGCGACCGAAGCGGCCATCGCCTCGGCGCGTCATTTGGGCATCGCCGACTGTTTCGAAAGCATTCAGGGAACGGCGCTGGCCGGAGAAACGGTGACCCGCGCCGAGATGATCCGGCGGCTGCAGGACAACCAGATAACGGAAAACGATTTCCATATTAATACGGCGAACACAATCATGGTCTGCGGCCGCGTGAAGAGCGCTCGGGCCGCCTCCGGACTCGGTTTTACCGTCGTCGGCGCGGCGTGGGGAGGGGCTGCCCCCGAAGATTTGATGGCGGTTGGCGTGCGCGTCGTGGCGCAAATACCCGCGACTTTGCCGACAGCCGTCGACCTGCTGGCGCGGCCCAAAAAACCTTTTGCTTCTTCCCGCGCAAACCTGCAAGTATAAAGGCGCTTTCTAAATCCGGAGTATTTATGCGTACACAAAGACAGCTTCGCGTCGGCGAAGAAATCCGCCACGCGTTGGCGCAGCTTCTCTTGCGGGGCGATGTGCCGTGGCCACGCGCGCTTAAATCGCCGACCGTGACGGTCACGGAAGTCAAAATCAGTCCCGATCTTAAAAACGCGACGGTTTTCGTCATGCCGCTCGGCGGAAAGATGATGAAAGAGGTCGTCTCTGCGATGAACGAAGGCGTCGGCTTCTTTCGTTTCGCGGTGGGCAAAACGGTTTTGTTGCGCCATGTGCCGAAGCTCAAATTCGTCGCCGACGAAAGCTTCGAGACCGCAACCCGCATTGAAAAAATCCTTCTTGCGCACGAGGTGGCGAAAGACCTCAAGAAAAAGAAAAAAGACGAGGATTTCGAGGAAGACTAGCCGTTCGGTCGGTCAAGCGAGGGCTTGCCGAAGAAATATCCCTGCAAAAAGTCGATTTTTGTTTGTCGGAGCCAGTCGGCGACTTCGGCTGTCTCGACGCCTTCGGCGACGGTTTTGATGCCAAGGCCCCGCGCAAGATCGATAAGGACGGAAACAAGATGCTGCTGTTCGTTATTGGTCAGCAGGTCTTTGAGAAGGTCTTTGTCTATTTTCATGATCGACAGACCCAATTCGCGCAAATACCGGATGGACGTCGATCCCGCGCCGAAATCGTCCAAAGAAACGCGCGTGCCGAGGTCCTTGAGCGTGTTGACCAGCCGCTTGGTTTCGCCGACGTCGACAAGTACCGCCGTTTCGGTGATTTCGACAATTAATCGTCTGGCCACGTCAAGGCGCGGTTCCAGAACCTGCCGCATATAATCCGGCCAGTCCGATTGCGACGCCGTAAAACCCGAGACGTTGATCGAAAGACTGAGATTTGGAACGGCTTCCATATCGCGGACGGCCATATTCAGCACAAGCCGGTCAAGCTCGCAGGCAAGCCCAAGCTGCTCGATCATCGGCACGAAAAGAGCCGCGGCAATGGGCTTGTTGTCATCCGTAAACATGCGCACCAAGGCTTCGTAGCAGACGGGCTTGCCGCTGGAAGCCTCGATAATAGGCTGGTAGGCGAGGCGAAAACCGTTATTTTTAAAGGCGCGCTTGATGCGTTCGCCGAGTTCCAGCAATTGGCGGTTTTCGTGCACGCGCTCGGGGCAGTCGATGTACTCGATAAACGTGTTGAGCCCCCGCTGGCGCGCCATGTGCAGGGCTTGCTCGGCGAAAATCATCGCTTCGTTGGCGTTTTTGGCGACGGTCGGCACGCGGACGCCGCCGACCGAAACCGTAATATGCAATGGCGCGTTCGCGACGACGATCGGCGAGTTGCGGAAGTCATGAATAATGTTTTCGGCCAGCGCTTGCAGGTCGTTTCCAAGCGGTTCGGGCAATAGAATGCCGAACGTGTCTCCCCCGACGCGGCCAAGGACGGCGCGCGTAGGAATAATTTGGGACAGGCGGCTTGCCACGCCGCGTAAAACGGCGTCTCCGGCTTCGGCGCCGATGGCCTCGTTGACGAAGGACATCTTGTCGACATCGACGACCAGATAAGCGCCGACTCGCCGCGACAGTTTCGCGTTTTCGATCGTGCGCGTCAGTTGCGATTGCAACGCGGAGCGTTTGAAACATCCCGTCAATTTATCGCGGGAAGGCTCAAGGCTATGGGAAGCGTTCTGCGCGGGCTGGTCGATGATGCGCCAGACACCGCGTTGGCGAACGGGGCGATTTTGGGCGTCGTTTTCGCTCCTGCCGCGCTCGTGTATCCACAAAATGCCGTTCGACGAACAATGAATGCGAAATTGCCGGTTGAGGCTGTTCGTCTCGCCGCTGAAGAAGATATGGCGGTCGTCGGGATACAGAATGTGATAAAGAGCCTGTGAATCCTGCGGCGGTTTTTCGGACCGGAAAACGGCGCTCCACGAACCGAACCATGTAATCGTATCGCTGCTCAGATCCCAGTCGTAGGCAACATCTCCGGCCGCTAATAGAACATCGGCAAGATCAAGAATTTCAGGCATTTCGGATATACTCTAGGCGTTGACAGGGCATCGTACGTCCGGTGCGTTAATTTTTTATAAAATACAAAAGAACGCCTTTGAGCAAAGGGGCATGCAAGCATATGTCGGATATGTGCTTTTTTACCGAATGGCCAAAATTTGGTGTCTTTTATTCAAAAAATGACATTAGAACGGCATCAAAACGTCAAACAGCTGGTCGCCATACCGCGGCTGCTGAACGTCGGCGATAAGGCCTTTGCCGCCGTAATTAATGCGCGCTTCCGCGATTTGGTCGTAAGCGACGGTGTTGTCGGCCGAAATGTCCTGCGGGCGGATAATGCCGCTGATGGTCAGTTCGCGCATGTCGTAATTGACGTTGACTTGCTGCTTGCCCTCGACGACCAGATTGCCGTTGGGAAGAACCTGAACGATGGTCGCGGCGACGCGCATATCGATCTGTTCCTGTCGCCCGATGGATCCCTTTCCGTCGTTGCTGGAGTCGGTGCCGACATCTACAAGGCTCGTCGGATCGACGCCGCTGGGGAGGATTTTACCTAATTTGGCCTCATAGCCCATGAACTTGGTCAGATCTGCCCCATGGCTGTTGGCGCGTGAACGTTTTGTCTGATTTGAAAGCTGCGCTTGGTCGTTGATCGAAACGACGACAGTCAGGATATCCCCGACGCGGCAGGCGCGCTGGTCGCGGAAAAAGGCCCTTCCTCCTGTCGCCCACAAAGAATTGGGCTCGCGTTCGCTTAAAGAAGGCGGGGGCATGGGCATTTTGACGGGAACATAGCCCGCGCGATGCGTAGGATCTTCGATGGAGGACAATTTCGGCTGCTCGCCGATGGCTGTAATACGGTCATAAGCGTTGCAGGCGGACAGGGACAACAGCGCCATCGCGGCCAACAGAATGTTTTGGTGAATTTTTTTGGTCATAATGTTGTTCCTATTCTGCTAACGCAATTTTTTGGGCGGTGCGGATTTCGACGATGCCGGGGGCTACCACGACGCCTTCGACCATGCGGTTGCTTTGCGTATTGATGACGCGGACTATTTCGCCTTCCGCGCCGTCCTGCTGGGCCTTTCCTTGCGCGGTGATATGAATGAAGGGAGTTTCAATCCGCATCGTCACCAACGCGCCGCGTTGCACAAGGCGCGGAGGAATAACGTCGCGGGAACGGACAAATTCGCCTTCGGGCAGATCCCGCCGCACCTCGCGGCCGACCAGCTGAGCGGATTCCGTGACGATATCGCCCGAAACGCGTTCTTCCGGCATATCGATCGAGTCCAGATCGTTGGCGCCGATAATCGATCCGCTCTCGAGGCGACGGGTAAGAACGGGGATGCTGCGTTTGACGGAAACGCGGCCTGTAACCGGAAGGATATAGGATCCCCGCGCCGTTTGAGCGGTCAGATTGGCACGGAAATACTTGTTGGCGGGGTCATAGGAAAAATCGTTCAACTGGAAACTGGGACTGCCGCTTCCGGGCAAAAGAACTTCCAGATCGCGCCGGTCAAAAACGACCTCATAGTTAAGCTTTTTGGAATGATCGGATGTCTTGATTTTGGCGACGACGGCTTTGCGGATTTCATCGCCGGTTATGCGCGTACAGGCAGATGAAACGGTGACGTGATCGGAGTTTGGCTGCGCTTGCCAGTCAAGGCGATACGTTTTGGCCAGTTTATTGAGAACGTTTTCGTCGTAAAGCGCGGGCTTGCAGGGCAGGGGGGCTTGCGCGATGTCGCGGTCGATGCCGGCCGGAATGCCCGTAAAAAGATCGCTGAGCTTTACGGTCGGGCGGGTGATTTCAACGTCCGGATTTAAGGTTACGAGAGCATCGGCCACACAGGGGCTGGGCGTTCCCGCGATACCCGAAAGGGCAAGCCAGGATGTAAAAAGGATGCGGGTCGTTTTTCTCATTTTCCCACCCTGCGAATTTTAAACAGCCTGTCGTTCCGGGGAGCTTCGACGCGAAGCGTCGAAAGAATTTCAAATTCCGGATGAAAGGCCATCAACCCGTGCCGTTTCATGTTAAAAACGATGTGTTGCGAAAGGGCATCCCTATTCGAAGGTAGAAAAAACATGCGGTTTCCGTTAATAGGCCAGCTTGGCTGCGTCGGCGTTTTGCTCGATCCGCGGAATAACGGGCTCTTTGAATTTTTGAAAGCGGCAAACTTACCCATAGCCTAACCTTTACGTTTTCATCTGGTTGGTGGTCGTCATCATCTGGTCGGCCGTATTGATGACCTTCGAATTCATTTCATAGGCGCGCTGAGCCGTAATAAGGGTCGTGATTTCCGTGACGATATCGACGTTCGACCTTTCCAAAGAACCTTGAATAATGGTCCCCATTCCCGAAGTTCCTGGGCTTGCCGTGGTCGGCGAACCGGACGCGTCGGTTTGCCTGAGTAAATTGTTGCCGGTCGCTTCAAGGCCGACAGGGTTGACAAAGCTCGCCAATTGCAACTGGCCCAAGGTCTGTTGCGCCGTTTGTCCGGTAATGGTGGCCGCGACTTGGCCGCTTGCATTGACGGTAACGGAGGTGGCGGTCGAAGGCACGGTGATGCTGGGAAGAATTTGGTATCCATCCGCCGTGACGATCTGGCCGCTTGAATTAAGCTGCAATGCCCCCGAACGGGTATAGGAAGTCGTGCCGTCCGGCATTTGCACCTGAAAATAACCACGCCCGTTGACGGCAAGATCAAAGGTATTGCCGGTCGTCGTGACGATACCCTGCGTATTGATCCGGTAGGTTGCGGCGGGCATGACGCCGAGGCCGACCTGCAAGCCGGAGGGAATGATGGTTCCGCTGTCCGAAGACGCCGAGCCGACCGTGCGTATGTTCTGATACAGCAAATCCTGAAATTCGACGCGCGAGGCCTTAAATCCCGTCGTCGCGGAGTTCGAGATGTTGTGCGAAATGACTTCGACGTTCAACTGCTGGGCGCTCATGCCCGTGGCGGCTATACTTAAGGCTCTCATTTATTCACCTCGTTGTTCATACTCGTTTAGGCTGTCGTCTGCGATAACTTGTCGATGGCGGTGGTAAGTCTTCCGTTTTCCTGTGCGGCAAGATTGGTAGCTTGTTCGTAAGCGCGCTGGATGCGGATCAAGTTGGTGATTTCGGCGACGGGATTGACGTTGGAGCTCTCGATGGATCCTTGGACGATAGCGTTGCCGGTGACGGGAACGGGAATCTGATTTGTCGCCAGCAAACTTCCGTTGATCGGAGATAGCGCCATATCGTTGTCGAACTTGACGACGCCGAGCTTGCCCAATTGCGCGCGCGATGTCGCCGTGCCTGTCTGCGCCGTGACGGTGCCGTCGCCGGATATCGTGATGTTTCTGGCGTCTTCGGGCAGGGTCAAAGGTTGCCCGCCGTCGCTAAGGACCGGCAAGCCGGTCGACGTTACGACTTGGCCCTCGCCGTCGGTGCGAAAGGCTCCGTCGCGGGTGTAGCGAATGCCTTGCGGCGTCTGTACCTGAAAGTAACCGTCTCCCTGAATGGCGAGATCGAGAGGGTTGCCGGTTGCCACGGTCGTCCCCGGCGTCGTGTCGCGGTAAGTGGCGCGGTCATAAACGAAACTGGTGCTTTGTCTGGGGCTTGGGCGGCTGACATATGTTTCGAACTGGATGCCTTGGCGCTTGAATCCGGTCGTGCTGCTGTTGGCAATATTGTTGGCGACAATATCGACCGAGCGCTGAAGCGCTACCTGATCCGAAAGCAAAACAAGGCTGGTCGTAAACATGCATAACCTGAGTGCTTGCCAAAACGCGCCCATCGCGCCTCGCATCGGGATATATGCATAGGGTGTGCCAAATATATTGGCATAAGAATCAAGAGATTAGCATCAAGCCAAGGAAAGAATGCCTCCCCGATGTCGGCATATTGTACCGGGCAGGGAATACCAAAACACTCTTATGCCTAACCCGAAAATTATAACCCGAGGGTCACCAGAATATTAGTGGCCGAAAGACCGTGATTTGAACGGGGGTTCGGAGAAATATCGTGCGCCTTGTCATAAAGGGCCTGACATTCTTCAAAGGGCTTTGAAACGTGGACGATATTAACATCTTCCCCGTCCCGCATAATCAATTTTGTTTTCGGGGGAGAACCTGCGTTAACAGGCAGCGCTTCGACGCCGGTAACGACGCCCAAGTCGAATAAGGAACCGACGGAAATATAAGTTCCGCTGACGCAGACGACGTCTTCTGTTTGTTTGTTGGATTCAGGGGGGAACGTAGTCATAAATAACTTAGCCATCCGAAATCTCCCATAAAAAGAAAACCTAGAACTGAAGTGTTTTTATCCCGAATCTCTCCGCCCCATCAACAACAAGAATACTTTCATGCCAACGGGGACGGAAACTTGGTTAATTCAGAGCGCCCGATCCTCTCATTATGGGGGTTATAGAGTAGGACTTGCCTTCGTAAGTTGGGGCGCCGATGTGTTTTTGGCCCGTTCCTGAAGGATATTGTGAAATTCTTCCGGCTTTGGAACCGTGAAATAATACAAATCGCCCATTCTTTCATTGATAAAGACAGCCAGTCTTTGAAGGCGGTCATAGGCCTTTAATTGCCGTTCGATTCCGTCTTCTTCCAAAAGCCAGTTTTTGAAAACGGCCGAATCTTCGGTTTTCAAGTTTGGATCGTTTCGATAGGGATAGTTTTTTTCCGCATAAGCATGAAAAGCGCTGGCGAGCGTTTCCATATCGACTTCGGTCGTATAGCTACTTAAAGGGCGGGCAGGAGCGGATGGATAAAAATAAGCCCGCGAAGGAGACATAAAGTGTTTTTGCGGCGTCAAGATTCTGTCTTTACGCGATGTTCGAGAGGACGTGTTTTTGCTGTTGGCGGCCCTATTTTCCAACTTGGCCAATGACGTGAAAAAGCTGGCTGCCGGAGAAAGAGGCTCGGTATTTTGTTGCGGGGCCGTGCGCCGTTTGGGTGGAGGGGGAGGCTCTGCGGCAAGGGCATTAAATTCTGCTTCTGACGGATGGAGTATGGCGTAGCCGAAACCCATGTCTTTTCGGTTGAGATAGTCGACCGTCTTGATCAAATCCGAAAAAGTCTCAAAATGCCGTTTTGTATCCGGATTTTCCCGAAGCCATTCGATGAAATGAGCCGAATCCTCTGCTGAAGGTTTAATTATATTTCTTTCCATCCAGAGGTCGAAATTTCTTGCTAATGCCCACGCCTTGAAATCGGGAAGCGAAGGGACCGCGCCGATTTCCAAATAAACGGCCAATTTTTGAAGGCGGTCGTCCGTTACGATGGACTCAAACCCGCCGTTGTCAAGCCATTCGAAAAGAATGCTTACTTTGGCGCGGTCGGAAGGAAAAACCTCTCCGCTTCTCCAGCCGTTAAAGCGCATGGCCAAAACGGGAATAGGTTTTAAAACTGGGCCGACCTTCGGCATATTCGATCCTTAAAAATAGGGGCGAAAAATAGCCCATGGAATAATGTTCCAAGGACGGAATATCTGTACCCGAAAGTAATTAAGTAACAACAAAAAACCCTCGACTTCTTGAGGAAAAGAGGGGTTTTTTGGTTAATTATGTGACGACAGGGGCGGCGATTTGCGGAGATTGAGAAAGAACCCCTTTGGCGGGGGCGGGAACCAATCTATGCCGTCCCCTTTTCATCGGCGACGTGAATAGGTTCTTATTAGCTTTAAAAAACTCGGTCACGGAGATTGGGAACGGCCGGTCTTTATCAACCGGTATAAAGAGTAGTTTTTTGTGAGAAACTATTG
>CAZQOE010000048.1:8282-10522 GCA_964594935.1 uncultured Rhodospirillaceae bacterium
CGAATTTTGGGAGGACGGCCTCTTTTTTTGGGGAGAGCTATTGTCTCTTTCGATGCGTCTGGCGCGGAATTTGACGCCGAGTTGTCTTTTAAAATGGGGGGACGGCCTCTTTTTTTAGGATTTGTTATTTTAGACTCGTCCCGGAAGTAGGCGGCCACCGAAGCCCGAACATGTCGTTGGCTGGGCATTTCCCTGTTTTTGACGCGGGCGGAGGATTTGGCAAAATCCTTGGCTTCCATAATTCCAAAAGTACGGAAATAGGCGACGACAAAAGAGGGAAGGGGGCTTCCGAAATCATTCACCGGCTTGCCCGTCTCCACTTTAGTCAAAGCTCTAAAAAAGGCGGTTACCGAAGAACGAACATAATTTGGGTTTGATTTCTTTCTGTTCTTGACCCGAGCGCCATCGGCATAAGCTTTGGCCTCGGTTTTTCTTATCGATCGGAAATACCCGGCCACGGAAGAAGCATAAAGGGGCTTGGCTTTAGGTTTTTCGTTATTAAGGGAAGCCGTTTTTCCTTCGCTCGGTTTGCCGGGGAGCGCAGGAGCTTTTGAGGATGCGGGGGGAACGTCTTTTCCTTTTCCCTTCTGTGAAAGCGCCTCGGTTTTTGCGAGGGCCGCGGCCTTTTTTTTAGGAAGCGTCGCACTAACAAGGTCGTCAAACTCGGCTTTTTGGGGAAGGGGATGTATGCAATAACCCCGCCTGCTAAGAACGGAAACGAGTTCCTTAAAATGATCGTAGTTATTGATATATTCGAGGCCGTTTCCTTCGGAAATCCACTTAAGAAGATACCGTTGGTCTTGCCCGCGTTGGAGGGGAAATTTTTTCTTTTTGACCCAACGATCGAATGTGGTCGCGACTTTCGGGATGAATTCAAACATGTTTCTTCCAAAAAATAGAATTCGAGAAATAATACTGAACAAGCGGGGCCGTGCACGGCGCCCTCCTTCTAAAGTTAACAGAACGCGTTTTCCAAGCAACAAAAAACCCCAATCCATGCGGATCGGGGTTTGTTTGGTTAATTTTTTGATGCGTGATTAAAACACATATACCTGTTCGCGCGGCTTAACGGTCATTCCCGTTACCCGTTTCGCTTTTCTGCTTACGGCGTTATTGAATTCGGGTTCTGTCGGGATGGCGACATGGTAACCCTTCTGAACGTTGAGAACGCTGCCGATCCGTTTCAGTTGGGCGTAGTTTTTAATCTCGACGTCCGTTTTACATAGCCAGTTATAGAAAAGCCTTGAGAGCGTCTTCTTGTTTAAAGACACATCGCTATTCAAGGTTGAGGCAAACGCATTCGCCGCGATTTCTTCATCGATGGGATCTGCGGAAGAAACGGCAGGAGAAAAGGCTTGCGGAGCCGGAGCCGTCGCGAACGTTTTCGGCGGGAGAGCAGGGGCGTACGAAATGCGCGCAGGATTGCAGTCCTTTCTTTCATATAAATTCTTTGTAATTTCCTCGGTTTTAGTCCGAAGAACATAAGTCGACGTGGGGACAATAGTGCGTTTGTCCAAATTCTCGCCGCTTTGTTTTTTATTCTTCGGAAGCGTCAGTTTATTACGCGCCAACTTGAATAAAGCTTTATCTGAAAGCGTTAGCGTATTTTCCAGAATCCTGAAAAGATAAGTTACAGGATGAGTGGCCGGACGCCCGCGCCCGCGCTTCTCTGAAGCAACGACGGTTGGAACTGTGGGTTTAGCCGATGCTTGTGCCTTGAGCTTGTTCTTTGAGCCCTTTGGGCGGCCACGTTTATTCGGAGTGGTGTCCATCTTGGGCTTGTTCTTAGAACCCAACGGACGGCCGCGTTTCTTCGGCGCTTCCGCTTTAGGCTTGTTCTTAGAACCCTTTGGGCGTCCGCGTCCGCGCTTTGCCGGTGCGGCTGCAGTTGAAACTTCGGGATTGGCTGAAGTGCCCGCTTCGGGCGGCAAAGAGGCCTTATCAAAATCCGGCATATCTTCCTCAACAAACACTAATCAAAAAACTTTGTAATTATTATTAACTAAAGCTGGGCCATTTTGACTGAAAGTATTTAGACAACAACAAAAAACCCCCGAACCGGTTAAGGATCAGGGGTTTTTGTTGAACTTGTGAAAATTCTTGATGAGGCGTTCATCCGTCCGGAAGACCTGGCAGCGACTTACTCTCCCGGGTCTTAAGACACAGTACCATCAGCGCTGGAGGATTTCACGTCCGAGTTCGGGATGGGATCGGGTGCAGAACCACCGCTAAAACCACCA
>CAZQOE010000049.1:0-10476 GCA_964594935.1 uncultured Rhodospirillaceae bacterium
CACGTTGTAACCGAATTTCTTCATCAATATAAATTACGTTGTCCCTGATTTTTGCGGAGCGCTCCACGGACAGAAGCAAGCCGTAGGCTGTAAGGATCCCCAATGCCGTCACACTATCCCATTAGCCCCACCCAATCCAAAGCAGCAAGAACGTATCTGAGCTGGTCGCAGGAAGTATTGGCGAAAGCAGCGGGCGTTGGTCGTTCTACCGTTTGCAGTTATGAAGACGGGCTTGGAGTTCGCCCCGATTCCGTTGAAAGAATTCGTGAAGCGTTTGAAAAGCAAGGAATTGAATTTACGGATGGCGACGGCGTCAGACGCCGCGATCTGACTGGCGTTATGCATCGCAGCCACGATATTTTTTATAATGACCTGCTGGAAACCGTTAAGCAGCAGGGCGGAGAAATTTTCTGCATCATCAAAAATATGGATGTTTTGATGAATGTTTGTGGGGATTCCGACATCGAAAGTATGGAACGCCTGAATATTCTTTCAAGAAAAGCAAATATTCGCTGTCTGGTCTCCGAAGCCCAAGTTTCGACGTTTTATATTCCTTCCGTTCAGATACGGAGGATGACAAATCGTATTATCAGCCCGTATTCATATTTTGGATATGGCAACAAATATGCTCACGCCGTTCAGGAAGACCAAGCAAAATACATTTACGCTGTCTTTAATTTGATTATCACGGCGCGCGAATATCGTAAGGAATTTACAGCGGCATGGAATGAAGCCGTCGATTTGCACTCCCAAACGTTCCAGCAAGAGTGCCGCGTTTCTATTCGTTCAGCTATCTAATTTCAGAAGTCCTCACCGATAAACAGTTGAAGTTTGCCTGAGCTATTCAGGCAAAAATGACGACTTATATTTTTTGTCTGAAATTTGTCGTCCTTTCCACGCAGTTTGCCTGAATGCTTTAATTGTTTTCATCGCCTTACTCAGCGACACTAAACCTATAAATTTATCAATATTTATAAGGGTTTTTATGTCGCCTGCGGATCGCCAATTATTGTTTACGGCTCTTGGTTTTATGGCCGTGACTATACGCGAAGACGTGCCCCATGACCGGCAGGCCATGCGGGCTATGGCTATAGCCGATCTTATCGAAGCTTTCTGCCGCTCTGCTCTTCCCGAACAATTTAAAGAAGAAAATTTTAAGGAGGCCTCATGCTCGTAATCGATCTCAAATCCGACAATCCTCTAAATAAGTTCGCACCGTATCAGCATATGGCAAACGTCATTATCGAATTGACCAACAAAAACGGTGAATGCTTCCCCGAAGATTTGCTGGAACATGGGTTTTCCAAAGAAGAGACGCGCGACCTCTGGCATATGGCAAACGCCATGGCGAGTATTGAATTAAAGCTCGAAAAAAACTTGATTTTATCAAACAGAAATAAAAGAGAGGGGCAATACATCAAGCGAGAGATGAGATCGTATCCCGCAAGGTTAAAAATACTTTTGAGGAATTATAGCAATTTTTCAGCAAGCGAGGACATTATATCAAGGGGATTGAGAGTTTTTGGAACTAAGTAAAGCGTCATTTGAGGTGCTTCAACGGCATCTTAAAAGATAGCTTTTTCTGGTTTTTGAAGGAGGGAGAGGGGCGTTTTAATGGGGCCTTCATCACCCTGTTAAATCAGCTTAGATCTTGGTATCATATTAAAATTAACAAGCCTTAGCTATATTAGACCAAAAATAATAAGAGATTCATTCAATGAATAATGATTTAAGAGTTGTGGCCATATCCGCTCCAGAATTTCCCTTTGGACGTAATGGAACTCGTTCCCTCGGAGGAAGAGATCCGGTAAGTTTGTACAACGCATCACGTTATGCTGCATCTTTAGCTGAACGTGGTTCTGGTGCATGGGGAAGAAGTAACTGGGTTGGCAATCGTCATTCACGACGCAATAAGTTTCTACTGATGTCTTCTATGGAAGAAGATCGGGTGAAATTTATTGAATTGCTCGAAAAAGAGCGGCCCAATCTTCTACTATTAGGGGCCATGACTATATGTATGCCTGGGGCTATAGAATGCGCTAAACTTGCTAAACAAATTTTAGGTGATGATGTTCTCATAGTTCTAGGCGGAAAACATGTTAATGAAACAATGTACCGTTCAAGAGAATCCAAAGACGTTTGTTTGCATCCCGCTTCTCCTTTGAAGCTTATGTCTTCATCAATAATACCGCCTGTATTCGACTTATTTGTGTCTGGAGAAGCGGAAATGGTGATAGCTGAAATTGGTGAAGTCGTTGCACGAAACAATACAAAGACAGATATTTTGCGAGATATTCAAGACAAAAAGGTGAAGGTCGATGGCGACTGGATCATAGGATATGTTTTAGATGGAGTGATAAAGTTTCAATCTGGATCAACGGTATTAAAAAAAGAGACAATTCCGTCCCATCTTGCCCTTTTTGGCACCCAAACTCGTTTTGATATTTTCCCGGGAACAGTGACGGGGCAGCTATTCAGCCACGTCAGCATGGGATGCTCTTTCGATTGTTATTTTTGTAGCGAAAGAAAATCCGTTAATTATGGAGTCTTTGACAAGAATTCATCTCCCAAAATTCTTGCAAACCAAATGGCTGAGTGTGTGCGTGTAATTGCTGAAGATTTTCCGCAAAGCACAGCAAGCGCGTTTGTGGAAGATTCCATATTATTGGGTGGCTCACGTCCCCTGATTGAAAAACTGATAAAAATCAGGAAAATGCAAAAGGACGACCTGACATGGGGATGCCAATTTACCCTAGATTTAGCATCAAAAAACATGGATATTATGACCGATCTGCGAGAGATAGGGCTTGGTTATGTGTTTGTTGGCCTTGAAACAGTTTCCGAAGACATTGCGCGAAATATGAGCAAAAACATCAGTAAGCAAAATTGGGTAACAGTAGCCGAACAAGTTATCAAAGATTTATCTGATCGAGGTATTCAAACAGGCGTGGCCTTGCTTTTTGGCTTGGGAGAAACCCAACAAGAAAGGCTGCGTACAATTGATATAATTGCACATTGGAAGCAAAAATATGATAACCCAAAAGTTGTAAGCTTTAACTGGGCCGTAAAACATCCCTTGCAAAACGCAACCACAAGCAAACAGTATTTGTATCTTGATTGGGGAATCAGGGATCCTGAGTTTATCTCTGCCTTCCGAGATTTTGGTGAAGCTTCCTGCGCTTATCCAATGGATGGTGTGGCCGTCCCTTCTTTATCTGAAATTAAAACACTAAAAACGCATCTAAAATCTACTCTTTCCTTGTAACCAGCCAATCTAAAGGTAATTAAGATGACAACAGAAATTAAAATTTCGGAAGAGCTTAAAGAAAAATCTCCTGCACTTCGGCTAGGTATCGTGAGTGCAGAAATTGTTGTTGAACAAAGCTCTCAGGCGCTTTGGCAAGAGATTGATCGTTGTTCTACAGACATATCAAAATCAATATCATTAGACACACTAAGTTCTGTTTCCGAAGTTAAAGCCCTTCGTGATGTTTACAAAGCGTTGGGGAAAGAACCTTCCCGTTATCGGGGATCGGCGGAAGCGCTTACGCGCCGCATTTTGCAAGGCAAAAAGCTGTACAAGGTAAACAACATTGTGGAAATCAATAACCTTATATCCCTTGTATCCCATCATTCTGTCGGTTCTTATGATACCGATAAAATCAAATTCCCTGCGCAATTCAGGATTGGTATCGCAGGGGAATCCTATAAGGGCATTGGGAAAGAAACGATAGATATTTCTGGTCTACCAGTCTTTTCAGATTCAGACGGGCCGTACGGAAGCCCAACGAGTGACTCAGAAAAAGCAATGATACGTCCTGAGACAAAAAATATTATCATGGTAATAATTTCATTCACCGGTGAATCTGGTTTGAATGAACACATGTCCGAAGCAAGGCGTTTATTGAGTGCGTATGCTTCCGGACGTAATATATTGACCGCCATTCTATAAAAGCATTTGGGGTGATATGTGAAGAACCCATATGAAACTGGCGATGGGGATTGCCTGATAGTTGAAGACAATTACCCGGATGAAATTAAAATTTTTCTTAAAGAAGAGAAAAAATTTCTTGAATCCAAATTGCCCTTTCCGCATTTAATTGAAGTAGGCTGTATGCATGGACGATATTTGGATTGGTGCGCCCAACACAACATCCAATATACTGGCGTAGATGTCGTGGATCGCTATATCAAAATGGGGGAAAAGCGCCTCAAATCTGCTCCATACAATACCGGATTATTTCGCTTCGTAAAAATGGATGCTTGCGAAGTGCGAAAAATTAGTATTGAGCCTCAATCAATAATGTTGTTTCCATTTAATAGCTTTGGAAACATGCTGTTTCCGGCAGATGTTGCTCGGAGCGTCATTGACTCTGGCTGTTCCTTCGTAATTTGTTCATATAAAACGGATGATTATAGTCTGAAGATTAGGAGT
The DNA here is from genome assembly GCA_964594935.1 of uncultured Rhodospirillaceae bacterium. GTDB lineage: Bacteria > Pseudomonadota > Alphaproteobacteria > UBA9219 > UBA9219 > CAIXLI01. Next base: position 4,436 of record CAZQOE010000049.1, read on the forward strand.
GACTATTATAAAAGCTCTGGTTTTTCCGACCTTGTGGTGAAAACGAATAAAATGGGCGTTACATTTGTTTCACCCAGCAAAGGGCTAAACAGTGTGGCGTTCAGTCCTTCGTACATTCACACTGTTTTTTCAAAACTTGCCCGCCCAGTTAGACAGACGCCAATTGGCAATATCGGCATAGCTTATCATTACTCACGTTAACGTATCCTCTCAATCTGTTGCCGCGCTTATCCCTCGCCGTATCAATTTCCTGACATTACAGTGTAATGCGATCTATTGGAAACAGCGGAAATCTTGGGGCTTTTGCCATAAACACCTGTGTTTAATGCGTTGATTGTGTTGATTGGGTAGTCCTTGCCAAGGTCGGGGTCGCGAGTTCGATCCTCGTCGCCGCTCCACTCTTTCTCCCATATTTATTGAGATCTTAAGGTCTTTTGGCGCTTTCCTTTTCTTAAAACGAAGGAGAGCCTATACTGAAAAGGCCGTGACAATGAGATATGGTCGAAGGACGTTTTGATGCAAATCTTGGACAGGCTTGGCGCTTTGCTGCATTTCCCCCAGAGGGTGTTGAATTTCATCCTCAACAGAGCCGCCCTGTTTTATCTCAAACATCATCAGGCCGTAAGTCTGGGAACCAAAGTCAGGCTTCATGGATGTCCGTTGTTGACTCTTGATCCCAAGGCCAAAGTCACTATCGGTAATAACGTTATCCTTAACTCTTGGAATAAAGGACATCACGTTCAAATATTTGCCCCCGTGAAAATCATGGCCGATAAGCCGGGGGCAGTTCTTTCCATCGGGGACAACACGGTCATTCATGGAAGCTGTTTGCATGCCTATAAAGAAATTCGTATCGGAAAAAACTGCCTTATCGCCGCCAACTGCCAGATATTTGATTGCCATGGGCATGATCTTTCTATGGAAGCCCCAGAAAAGCGACTTGTTCGAAGTTTTCGCGCTGAACCCATTATTATCGGCGACAACGTGTGGATTGGCACGGGCTGCATCGTTGTTGGCGGTGTTTTCATCGGTTCCGGAAGCGTGATTGCTGCCGGAAGCGTAGTCGTAAAAGATGTTCCGCCCCGATGCCTCGCCGGAGGAAACCCAGCCAAGGTTATCCGACAATATTGAAACCATATTGAAAGAAAAGAACATGCCCCTCTCTCCCCGCAAACAGAAAATTCTTTGTGTTACGCGCTTTTTGCTCGGGAGGGTCTTGTATGAAAGGGTGATGTTGCGCCGCAGGCATGGCTATTGGCCGCATCTCCGGCATCCACGTTCCATGAACGAAAGAATTGCCCACGTTAAACTGTTTGCAACGCCGCCTGACGCGCCTTTGCTCGCCGACAAATACCGCGTTCGGGAATATGTGAAGGCCAAGGGATTGGAATCTATTCTTAATAAGGTTTACTTTGTTGGCGATGACCCCGACAGCATCCCTTTTGACGAGCTTCCTCAAAAATATGTCATTCGTTTTTCCCACAACACGGGAAGCGTCATCTTTATCCAAGATAATGCGCAGACCGATCGGGAAGAAATCCGGCGGAAATGCGCTGACCAGTTGGCGACGCGCTTCGGCTATTTCACCAATGAAGATTGGTATCTGAAAATACCGCCAAAAATTATTATTGAAGAAATGCTGGTTGATGAAAATTATGGCATTCCGCCGGACTATAAATTTTATATCGTTGACGGGAAAGTAGGACTCATAAGCCTCACGCACAACCGTTTTAAAGAAATGAATATCCGTTTTTATTCTCCGGATTGGGAGCCCATGAATTTTGAATGGGGGTATCCCCCCGGATTTATTGCACCACCTCCGAAAAAACTGGAGGAAATGAAAGCCATCGCCCTTAAATTGGCGGAAGGCCAAGGTTTTGTGCGCATAGACCTGTATTTTCTTAACGATAAAGAGATTCGCTTTAGCGAAATCACCTTTGCGGATGCTGCTGCGTGGGATTCGTTTACCCCTCCAAGCGCCGATTTCGAACTAGGGCGCCGGTTGTGGAATCCGCCTAAATCGGCATGAATCCCATTGCCTGCGTCGATATTCCCTTAGGCTTTTGATGCGCGTTGACACCCGCTTTTTTTCGTGTAAGAGGTCTCCAACTCAAGGAAAGGCCTTGATTTTCTGGTTTTGATTCTTGTTTATAAAGAGAGGGAAGCGTGGCTAAAGCGGAGTGGGGACAAAAGCGCATTTGCCCAGGTTGCGGCAAGCCGTACTATGATATGAAAAAAAATCCGCCGGTATGTCCGGCGTGTAAGACGCAATTCGATCCTGAAACCCTTGTGCGCGCCAAGCGCGGACGCAGCGCCGAGAAAAAGGTGGCGACCAAGGATACGGCCGAAGAAGTCATCGATGGTCTTCCCGTTACTACGGAAGCGGAAGACGCCGTGATTGAGGACGCCGAAGAACTCGCGGACGAAGCGGTTGAAGAAGTGGTCGTTCCTGAAGAAGAAGCTTAAGCTTCCTTTTTCGCTTCAACCTGACGCAAAATCCTAATTCTGATATACCTAGGCGAATCTTCTTCTTTGTTGATGCGAGGTGCGTCGATGAAAATCGTTTTCTTCTGCCCTCCCGTTTCCGTCATCAATGGCGGCATCAAGCATATATTCCGTATGGCCGAGGCGCTGATTGCGCAGGGCCGCGATGCCGTCGTTTTCGAGCAGAACGGACAACGTCCGGCGTGGTTTTCATCAACTGCACCCGTCGTGGGGCAGGGTTTATTTTTGCCTTCATCCGACCACTTGTATGTTTTGCCCGAAGACCAGCCGCATATTCTGGCCGATTTCGCGAAAACGCCTCAGCGCAAAGTCATTTATAGCCAGAACCATTTTTACGGCGCTCTTGGCGTTGCAGGAGCGGAGAGTTTCGCCGATTACGGCGTAACCGACATTCTCTGCAGCAGCAAAACGATATACGATCATTGCCGCATGCGGCATCCGGCTTTGCGCGCCTCTGTCGTGCCGTGCGCGGTCGATGCGGCCCAATTTCATCCGGCGGAAAACAAACGCAACGCAATTGCCTTTATGCCTAGAAAGCGCGCGATTGAGGCCGCGTACATCCGCGATATGTTCCGTTTTTCCTATCCGCAGTATCGCGATTGGGAATGGATCGAGATTGCGAACGTAGGCGAGGCTGAAGCCGCGAAGCGTATGGGCGAGGCCAAAGTGTTTTTGTCGTTGAGCAGGCTTGAAGGTTTCGGCCTTACGCCGCTTGAGGCCATGGCGTCGGGATGCGTTGTCGCGGGCTTTACCGGCATAGGCGGGCGCGAATATGCGACGCGTGACAACGGGTTTTGGGCCGACGAGGACGATTTTCCGGCCTGCGTCGCGGGATTGGCGAAGGCGGCTGAGTTGAGCCTAGCGGGCACGGAAAAATATCGCGAGACATGCCGGAAAACGTTGGCGCTTTATACGCCGGAAACGTTTGAAAAAGGCGTGAAAGAGGCTTGGAACAATATTTTAGGCGGCTAAATTTTTTACCAATCTTGCCGTTGCCGGTTCCAACGCATTGCGGAGTTTTTGCATCATCTCGTCGCGCGGGAGGCCCGGAGGAATGGGAGGCAGAATTTCGACCGTAATCAGCCCGCGCTTTTTGAAAAACGAATTCTTGGGCCACAGAAGGCCGGAGTTGAGGGCCATCGGCACGACGGGAACTTTTAAATCCTGATACAACGCGGCGACGCCGCTTTTATAGGGTCTGGATTCGCCGACGGCCACGCGGGTGCCTTCGGGGAATATTACGATGGGGCGGCCTTCCGACGCGGCTTTTCGCGCCGCAGGTATCATCGTGAGCACCGACTTGGCGGCCGCGCCTCTGTCGATGGGGATGGAGCCGGAAAGGTTCATCCACCATCCGATCAACGGAATTTTCAGAAGCTCGCGTTTCAATACAATCGCGGGGTCGTTCAAAATAAGGTGCATCTTGAACGTTTCCCATTCCGATTGGTGCTTGCTGGCGACAATGCACGCGCCTTTGGGGATGTTTTCGCGGCCCACGACTTTGTACCGGATGCCGCCGACGTGATTTTCAATCCACGCGACGACGGAAAGCCAAATATATACGGCCTTAACGATGTATTTACGCGGCAGAAGCAATACCCAGCCCAAGCCGACGCTCATCACCAGATTGGCGGCATAAAAAGTGAAGTTAAACAAAATGGATTGGAGATATCTCATGGCGCGGGGGAGGGTTGCGGTTGTTCTTTTGGTGCGGCTTTTTGTGTCCACAAGCCTGTGCGCGCAACAAGGTATTTGCCGTATTCCGTCGCAAGCAGTTCAACGGTTCCGGGATGCAGCCACCACTCGTCAAGCTTCACGTTGTCGGGCGTTACGGGGTAGGGCTCTATTATCACGTCCGGCATCGCGGCGCGAAACAGAAGAAGGCTTCGCGGCATGTGGTAATTCGCGGTGACAAGGCGCACCGAAGCGTAGCCTTCGTCCTTAAGCCAGACCCGCGTTTCTTCGGCATTGCCGGCCGTACTCCCCGCCTGATGGCCGAGAACGATGCAGCAGTTGCGTATATCCTGCGGAATCGAAAGCGGCCTGAAAAGGCCGTCGAGCGTCAGGTTTTTGTGTACGCCCGAGATAAAAAGCTTTTTCCCAACGCCTGATTTCAGAAGCTCGACGCCGGTCGCGACGCGCTCGCTGCCGCCCGTAAGGACGACGATGGCATCGGCAGACCCAAGGGGGGCCGACGGTTCACGCAAAGACACGACATCGTCGACAAAGCCCAAAAATCCGTATAACCACAGGCCTGCGAGCGCCGCGCCGATGATAGAAAAAAAGAGCGAAAGCTTGATCATGGAAACGTCTCGATAAGCCGCATGACGGAAATCTTCGCCGCCGCCGTCGAAAGCGCCGTTGCGCCAAAAGGAACGAGAAGGGAAAAGCCGCCGACGCTAAGCCAATGATACCAGTTCAGCATCGAGAGATCGGCAAGTTCCCGCGTCGAAAGAAGCAAAGTTCCCGTGACGACGAAAGCGATCAAAAATCCGATAACGGACGCGCGCAAAGCAATGCGCGAGGCTTGTGTTTCAAAATGGCGAGCGATGTCGATGTTTTCGGTGCCCATTAAATGGAGGAGGGAGATCGTTTCGCGTTCGGCAGAAATTACGGCGCGGCAGATGAGGCTTACGGAGAGGATAAGAGTAACGGCCGTCAGAAGTATCGTCAGGCCTCCGAGGAGGGTAAGACCCCGCACGAGCCGCCATGCGTCCTGAAGCCATGTCCCGTGGTCATTAACGCGCGCATCGCTGACAACGTTTCTGAGGGCGGCCTGTATTTTCGCCGCCGTCAGTTCGGGATCCGACGAGCGTTCTACGTCGATAAGCGTGGGCAAAGGTAAGGTCCGCAAAAGTTCGGGTTTGTTGAACCACGGGCTTAAAAGGCGTTCGACTTCGGAGGTAGAGAGCGTTTCGACGGATTTTATTCCCGGCAGGGCGCGCAAAAGGGACGTGGCCTGCTTGATGCGCTCGGCCTGCGACATCGACGCTTCGTCTCCGACGGCAGGAATTTCGACCGTCAGTCGGTCTTCCGCTGTCTGTTCCCATACATAACTTGCCGTAAGCAGGACGGCTTCAGCCGCCATCGCAAAAGTGGCGATGAAAACCATAATTCCGACGATGGCGGCAAAAGACCCGCCAAGGTGCTGATGGCGGAACGCAGGCGTGAAGAGATGACGGGGTAAGGACATTAGACCTCTTGGATAACCCTAACTCGGACGGGGGCCTGCTTCGTCGCTGTGGTGCTCGGATCCTCACGTACTAACGTGTACGCTCCGGCCCTGCGCTCCTCGCTTCTCGCATTCCCCTCGTCCGAGCGGGTTCTGCAAGAGGTCTGAGTAATAATCAATTTCCAGCTTTCTGCAACTTGCCTTTAACAAGTTTAAGCACGGGCTTGTGGAATTTGTTTACGACGTGGCTTTGATGGGTTGCAAGAATAACCGCCGTGCCGAGCTTGTTCAATTCAACGAAAAGATGAAACAATTTCAAGGCGGTATGTTCGTCCACGTTTCCTGTTGGCTCGTCGGCCAACAG
>CAZQOE010000050.1:0-10376 GCA_964594935.1 uncultured Rhodospirillaceae bacterium
CATGCAAGCCTTGCGGATATTTTCTTGTATTCTTCGAGTTCTTCGACGGGGCCGAGCGCCGTTAGAATGAGCTTGCGCGTAAAAAGCTTTCGCGCGGTGGCTTTGACGTCGTGGGGCGTTACGGACATCAGTCTGTGCAGTATCGTTTCGGTCGGCACCGGCTTTCCGTAAGCCAGCATCTGGCTTCCCAAGACTTCGGCGCGGCGCATGACGCTTTCCTTGCCCATCAGAAGGTCGGCGCGAACTTGCGCTTTGGCCCGCGCCAATTCGCCCGATGTTACGTTGGTCTTAAGGTCGTTGAGCTCGTCGCATACGACAGGGATGAGTTCGCGCAGCCGCTTGGGGTCCGTTCCGGCATAAATTTGGAAAATACCGGCGTCGCTGAAACCCGCGTGCGCCGAATGGACGGTATAGACGAGGCCGCGCTTTTCCCGCACTTTCTGGAAAAGGCGCGACGAGGCGCTGCCCCCCAGAATAAGCGACAGAATTTGCGTTGCGTAATAAGCGCGCTTTGCATGGTAACCGGGGCCGGCAAAGCCGAGAATAAGGTGGACTTGCTCGATCTCTTTGGACAAAAGCTTCGCGCCCGAAGAAACCCGCGTCCTATCTGCGACGGCTTTTTTGCCCCGCGGCAGGCTGCCGAAGCGGCGGCGGACCATTTTCAGGAACGCGTCATGAGAAATTCTGCCCGCCGCGACAAGCGTCATGTTCGCGCCCGTGTAGTGGCGCGAAACATATTCGGTGATTGCCGCGCGCGGAAGTTTGGCGATCACGTTTGCGGAACCCAAAATCGATCTTCCGATTTTTTGGTCTGGCAGCGCCAATTTATGCATTAAATCAAAGGCATGGTCGTCCGGCGAATCCAGATCGCGGCCGATTTCCTGAATGACAACCTGGCGTTCGCGGTCCAGCTCTTTTGGCGCAAAAACCGAGTGGCGCAGCATGTCCGAAATGACGTCGAAAGCGGTTTCCGTTTCCTCGGGCAGAACGCGCGCATAATAGACCGTGGCCTCGCGCGAGGTGTGCGCGTTCATCTCGCCGCCCTTGTTTTCAATGGCGGAGGACAGCGCATAGGCCGAACGCGTTTTGGTTCCTTTGAACATCATGTGTTCGACCAGATGCGCGACGCCGTTGGCGTTCCATGGCTCGTGACGGGAGCCGACCCCTATCCATGCGCCCGTGACAACGCTTTCGGCATCGGGCATCGTGTCGGTGGCTACGCGTAAGCCGTTATCGAGTTCCGTAACTTGAATGGTCATTTGATCCTTCGTTCTTCAATAAATTTTGCGATCTTTTGCACATGGGCGGGTAATGGGGTCATATGTTCGGTTTTGTTGAGCAACGCGGCGATGCGCGGCGGAACGGGCGGTGTAAACCCGAGCGCCCGTTTGATTGTTTCCGGAAACTTGGCGGGATGCGCCGTCGCGAGAAAAACGACCGGCCCCGATAAAGAGGGTTTAAGCCGCCGCGCAACTTTCACGCCGACAGCCGTGTGCGGATCGAGGATGTAGCCATATTTCTTATAAATATCGGCTATTGTCTCGAGCGTTTCTTCGTCCGTCGCGAAACCTGCGGCAAAAACTTTCCGCGCCAGTTCCAATTGCCTTGGCGAAACGGCAAATTCGCCCTTGGCCTTAAGGTCGTCCATCGCTTGGCGCACCTGAAACCCGTCGGAATCGCACAAATCGAACAGCAGGCGTTCGAAATTGCTGCTGATCTGAATGTCCATGCTGGGGCTAAGCGTCTTGCGCACAGGCTCGGGCGTCATGCGCCCCGAATCGAAGAAGCGCGTCAGGATATTGTTGCTGTTGCTGGCAACGACGAGTTTTTCGACGGGAAGCCCGCACTTCATCGCCGCGTATCCCGCAAAGACATCGCCGAAATTGCCGGTGGGAACGACAAAACTTGGCCTGCCTTCGACCTTAAGCGCCGCGACAAAATAGGAAACGATTTGCGCCAAAATGCGCAGAATGTTGATCGAATTTACTGTCGTCGGATTCCACGCTTTTCGAATCTTATCGTCGGCAAAAAGGGCCTTTACGATGGCCTGGCAATCGTCAAATGTGCCGTCGATGGCCAAAACATGGACGTTGGGCGCATGAACGCACGTCATTTGCTTGCGCTGGACATTGCTGGGCCCCGCCGCGGGGTACAGAATAAAGACATCGATATTTTTGCGGTTGGCCAAGGCTTCGATAGCCGCCGATCCCGTATCGCCGGACGTCGCGCCGATGACAACCTTGCGTTTTCCGGAATCGCGCATGAAGTATTCGAACATATGCCCGACAAATTGAAGCGCGATATCCTTGAACGCCAAAGAAGGCCCGTGGAAAAGCTCGAGGATGGATTTTTCTCCAAGACTGCGCACGGGGGTCACATCGGCGGAGTCGAAGGCCGCATAGGATTTTTGGATGATTTCCCGAAGATCGTTGTCCAAAACCACGTCGCGCAAAAACGGCTGTAAAATATGAAAAGCGACGTCCTGATAGGACTTGCCGCGCAAAGCCGCGATGTCTTCGGCCAGAAACTGGGGCCAGATCTTGGGAACAAAAAGCCCGCCATCGGGCGCAAGCCCTTCGAGCGCGGCGCGGCGGAGGTTCGTTTCGGGCAAAAAGCCGCGTGTGCTGCGAAAAAGCATGTTTATTTTTCTATGCTTCCTGTTGCGGATTCCAGCCACAACGCCGTGGCGCTGTCGACGATCGGGTGAAGATTTTTCTGCACGCGGCGATGATAGGCGTTAATCCACGCGCACTCGGCCTCCGTCAGCATCGCGACATCGATGGCGCGAAGATCGATAGGGGCAAGAGTCAGCACATCGAAACCGAACGTTCTGCCGCTTCCTTCCGCGGCCCCGACGATGTCGACGACCGTAAAGAGGCTTTCGATACGAATGCCGTATCGGCCTTCCTTATAAAATCCGGGCTCGTTCGAAAGAATCATTCCGGGCCTGAGGACGGTTTTGTTTCGCCGCGAAATGCCGACGGGCCCCTCGTGTACGCCGAGATAACATCCGACGCCGTGTCCTGTCCCGTGGCTGTAATCGCGCCCCGCCAGCCAAAGGTGCTGCCGGGCCAGAACGTCGAGATCGCCGCCTGTTGTCCCTTCGGGAAACCGGATGGACGCCAGCGCAATATGCCCTTTGAGCACGCGCGTATAGTTCTCGCGCATTTCCGCCGAGGGGGCTCCGAGAGTAATGGTTCGCGTCACATCCGTCGTGCCGTCAAGGTATTGGCCGCCGCTATCGAGCAAATAAAACTGCCCGGAAGACAGAGAGGCGTTGGTTTCCTCGGTTGCAACGTAGTGCACAATAGCCCCGTGGCTGCCGGTCGCGGATATGGTCTCGAAGCTTGGGCCGCGATAGTGAAGGACGGCGGCACGAAAGGTTTCGAGCTTGCGCGCGGCATCGATTTCGGTGAGGCGTTCTTTTTCCCAATGCGTATCGAGCCAGGCAAGGAAGCTTGTCAACGCCGCGCCATCGCGAACATGGGCCGAGCGCATGCCGTCAAGCTCGACCGCGTTTTTGACCGCGCGCAGCAAAGCGCACGGATCCTCGCCCCGCACGACCTTCCCTTGGGCGGCGGAAAGATAGTCGGCGATCCAGCTAGGGGTTTGCGCGGGATCGATAAGGATGTTTCTGCCCGATTTTGCCAGATCTTTAAGTGCTTCGGGCAATTGGTCCGGCGAGGCTATCGTCAGGCGCGCATCGATATGAGCCGATAGCGACGCGTCCATTTTTTCCGAAGACACGAACCATTGCATCGATCCGTCGTCTTTTAAAATAGCGCGGCTTAGCGGCAGCGGCGTATAGGCGACGTCTCCTCCGCGCACGTTGAGAAGCCAGGCAACGGAAGCGGGGTCGGCGATAATGGCGGCGGCAATGTTTTTGTTTTTCAGGATACCGGCCGCTTCGCGCCTTTTCTCGGTTGAGCTTTTTCCGGCGTATGTAAGATTATGAACCGCCAGAGGGGCCGCAGGCGGCTTGGGTTGGTTTTCCCAGATGACATCGACAAGATTCCGGATAACGGGGATGGCTTCGGCTTCGAATTCGGCAAGTCCGGCCTTTAGTCGTTCGACGCTTTCGATAGAATGAAGCCACGGATCGTAGGCTATTTTCGAGCCCTTGCCGGCGTTTTCTTTAAGCCACGACAAAGGCGTTTTTTCGGCCGTATCGAACAAAGAGAAAATTTCCCGCGCCACTTGCCGCGCCGCCTGTAGCGTATAGCGCCCGTCGGTAAAAAGCGCGGCTTTGTCTTTAAGGACGACAAGCGTGGCCGCCGAGCCCGTAAAGCCGGACAAAAAAGCGACGCGTTCGGCACAAGGCGGAATGTATTCGCCCAAATAGTCATCGGTTCTCGGCACGATAAAGCCGTCGAATCCGGCGATTGAGATTTCGCGGCGAAGGGCGGAAAGTTTTTCGGAAAATTCGGCAGAGATCATGCCCTTATATATGCCTTATTTTTCAGGCAAGTCCAATCCTTCACGCTTGCGTCCTTTTGGCAAGCGGACGCTGGAGGGCAAGAACGGCCCACTCCCCGATATCTTTGCGCTCGACAAGCGACAGCCCCTGCTTTCTGTGCGCTGAAACGACTTTTCTTGCCTGCGTTTTTAGAATTCCGGAAAGAATCGCAATGCCGCCCGGCCTTAGGTTCTTTTTCAAATCCCTGGCCATTTCGCATAAAGGGTCGGCAAAAATATTGGCCATAATAAGGTCGTAGGGCGCGGCCTTTTTAACAGGTTTTGCCGCATAGCCGTTTCCGCAACAAACGCGGACATTTCTGCTAAGGCCGTTGGCGCGGACGTTTTTTGCCGCAATAATTGCCGACGCGGCATCAAGATCGACGCCGACCGCCTTGCCCTGTGTGCTTTTTGCGAACGCCATAGCCAGTATGCCCGACCCGCAGCCGATATCGGCCATGCAGAGAGGGCAAAATCCGGTTTTCAGTATTTTATCAAGCATCAAAAGGCAGCCGCGCGTCGTCGGATGTTCGCCAGTGCCGAAGGCATTGGTTGCGTCGATCTGCAACGCCGTGCGGCGGTCTGGTACCTTGTTTCTGTGCTGCGCACCATGTACGGTCCACCGCGCAATTTTAAGGGGCGGAAAGTCGCCCGCGACTTTTTTAAGCCAATCGAAATTGGGCGCGGCCCGCAACGTAACCTTAGGGCTTGGGATTTTTAGCGCTGCCGCAAGAAGGACGAGTTTTGCGGTTAGCGCGGCGGTTTTTGGCTTGGAATCGTAAAGGACTTCGATTTGCGCCGTTTTATTGCGCGGTGGGGCAAGAACCGTAACGACAACGGCCCCGTCTTGCAATGCCTCGCCAAACGCTTCGGAGACAGATGACGGCAGCGAAAACCTCAAGATCCAAAGTTTTTGCACAGAACACATGGGGATTTATTTCTTCTTCTTGTCCTCGTATGGGTTCTCGCTTTTCATAAGCTTCCAGCGGATGGGCACGCCTTTAAGGTCGAACGTATCGCGCAGGCCGTGCGTCAAAAAGCGTTGATAGCTTTCCGGCAAATCGACGGGCTTGTTGGCCCAAAGGGCGAACGTCGGCGGTCGGCTTTTGACCTGCGTCATATAGCGCAGCTTAAGCCGCCGTCCCGCCGTAATGGGCGGTGGATGTGTTTCTTCCATATCCTGAAGCCAGCGATTAAGCTTGCCCGTCGAAACGCGCACGTTCCAGCGTTCATAAATGCGCATCGTTTCGCGCATCAAATCTTTAAGCCCTTCGCCCTTGAGAGCCGACACTTCCACCAACGGAAGCCCTTCGACTTGAGCCAAGGACGCTTCGGCCTTTTCGCGGATTTGTTTCGCAATAAGTTTTTTGTCTTTGACCAAATCCCATTTATTGAGCGCGACAACTAGCGCACGGCCTTCTTCGATAACGTGGCGGGCGATCACAAGCTCTTGCTTGTCGAAAGGCTGGGTCGCGTCCAAAACCAAAACGACGACGTGCGAAAGGCGTATGGCGCGCAAGGATTCCTGAACGCTCATGCGCTCGAGCGTTTCGGTGATGCGCGCGCGGCGTCGCATGCCCGCCGTATCGACCAAGCGTATGGGCCTTCCGTTATATTCCCAGGCGATTGGGATGGCGTCGCGGGTAAGCCCCGGTTCCGGCCCCGTCAGCATGCGGTCTTCGCCGATAAGCTGGTTGATTAGAGTTGATTTCCCCGCATTAGGGCGCCCGACGACGGCGAAAATAAGGCTTTTTTCATCGTCTTCTTTAACGGGCGCGGAGTCTTCTTCGGGAACATATTTCGACAACGCCTCGAATAAATCCATCATCCCGTCGCCGTGCGCGGCTGAAATGGGCATGGGGTCGCCAAAACCCAACGACACCGTTTCTTCCATGGCGGAGGGCAAAACGACGCCTTCGCACTTGTTGGCAAGCAGAAGGATGGGTTTGCCTGTTTTGCGCAGTTCCCGCGCGATGGCTGCATCCTGCGGCGTCACGCCCGCATGGGAGTCGACAATAAAAAGAATAACATGGGTTTGCTCAAGAGCCTTTTTCGTTCGCTGCGCCGTTCGCGCCGAAAGGCTTCCTTTGGCGCGAACGTCTTCGAGCCCTGCCGTATCAATGACGCGAAACCTCAAGTCGAACAAATGTCCGTCGCCTTCGCGCCAGTCGCGGGTAACCCCCGGCTGATCGTTGACGAGCGCCATTTGCTTTCCGACAAGACGGTTGAAGAGCGTGGACTTTCCCACATTCGGGCGTCCTGCAATGGCAACGGTAAAGGTCATGGGGCTACCGCAGGGCGATAAGCGCGCCGTCGTCGGTCACGACAAAAAAAGTGCGATCGACGACGATGGGCGATAAATAAACGGGATCGCCAAGCTTGATTTTAGATTCCGCCGATCCGTCCTGTGGCGAATAGCTGGTCAAAAATCCGCGGGAATCGACCATCCACAGCTTTCCTCCGGCCAAGACGGGGCCTGTCCAAACGACGGGATCCGAATCCTTGTCCTTCGGATTTGCATATTTGGGAAGATCTTTAATCCAAAGGGCGCGACCGGTACTTTCCGACAAAGCAATAAGCTGGCTGTTCCCGCCATAGACAAAAACGGCGTTTCCGGAAACAACCGGCGTATCGATGCCGCCGATATCCGCTTCCCAGATGCGGTCTCCGGTTCTCTGGTCGACGGCGGCAAACCGTCCGCTGTGGCTGATGGCATAAAGGCGCCCGCGATCAAGGACGGGAAGGCCTCGAATATCGGCGATCGCGGGCAGCGCCCCTCCTTGGGCGGCGGAAGCAAGGGAGAAGCTCCATGAAACGCGGCCGTTTTGTACGCGCAATCCAAAAATTTCGCCCGAGTTATAGGCAACAAACACGGAATCTCCCTCAACGGCCGGACTTGAAGCCCCCATGAGCGCCGCGTTTTCCGTAATTCCCGAATGCCGCCATAGGGTTTCGCCCGTCGCGGCATCGAGAGCCGCAAGCTCGTTGTCGACGCTCACGGCATAAACGCGGGAGTCGGCCACCGTCGGCGCAGCACGCAACGGCTTGAGCAAGGATTTGCGCCATTTGACTTCGCCCGTTTCCGCTCGAAGCGCATAAACATCCCCGAACCCCGTCGTCGCGTAAACGGTATCGCCGTCGAGAGCCAACCCGCCGCCGATAGCTTCCTCATCGCTGTCTTTTGGCGTCGTATCGCGTTCCCACGCCCGTTCGCCGTTTTTCATGTTAAAGGCGCGCACAAGCCCCTGAGCGTCCATCGTATAAATCCTGCCGCGGCCAGCCACGGGATGCGCCAAAAGCTTGAAATCCGAACTTGATCCGTTGCCGATGCCGTTCTTCCAGACAATCTTCGGCTGCGCGGAAGCTTGCGCGTTGGGCATCGCATGATAAGCGTCATAGCCCGATTGGGGCCACGACAGATTCAGCGTTTCCCGAGACAGAAGCGGCGCGTTTTCCTGAAGCCCTTTACCGACATCAAGCGTGCGCGCAGGCTCAAGGACGGAAACGCGGTCTCCTTTTATCGTCGAACCTATTTTATTGGTGCTGGCGTTGCACGCGGCAAGCGTCGCCGCCGCAATAAGCCAGAGAATGCGCGCCCTTGATCTTGTCATCATGCTTTCCGGCCTCAGTTTAGCGTATGCAAAATATCAGCCGCTCGCGCCGCGATGCTGCGGGGGGCTTCGGCGTCTTGAGATAGATCGGTGAATAGTTGTCTGGCTTTTGAAACGTCCTTCTGACGAAGAGCAAGATAGGCTTGCGCCTCGCGCGCCGAAAAACGCCACGCGGCGCCGTTGCCCGTCAGCGGCTGGAGCCGCGAGGAAAGATCTGCGGGGGCTCCGCTGTCCAGTTGGGCCTGAACCGAGAGCAGGACACCAAGCTGTTGAATCGCGGGATCCGCATGAGCGTCTTCTGCGACCTTATCAAAAAACTCTATGGCCTTTGGTCTATCGTCGCGGCGAAGGGCCAGCGCGCCCGCCCGCAAGAGGGCAAGGGAGGCGTGGCCTTCTTTGGTGTTTTCGTTCGCGAACGTTTGAAGCGCTTCGATATTTTTGGACGTATCGGGCAACGGCCGCGCGGCGGACAAAAAAGCCGACGTCAAACGCATGTCACGATCAGCCTTCCACGAGCGGTAGGCCGTCGAGCTGGCGGTTGAAAGAACGACGCCGACGGCGGCAAGAACGACCCAAAACCCGTATTTCTTCCATAGGGCTTCGAGCTTCTGGCGTTCGAGGTCTTCTTCGACTTCTTGGAAGAGATTTTGGTTGGTCATGGAACAACTACATATATAAGTGTCAGGCCTTGGGTTCATGTTTGAAAAGAAGGCCCCGCTTTCAAACAAGCATTCCCTTAAACATAAAGTTTTGTTTCCCGAAGCACAAGGGCGGTTAAAAAGAAGGGCGTTTTTTGGGGAATCCGGGCCCTGCTTTATTTGGGCTTGACCATTCAAACGGCGGCGCGTATGAGTCCGGCCTCGCGCCCCAAATCCTCGGGATGGGCGCGATGTGTGAAAACATTAACCCAATAGTCAAAAACGGAATTCGGGAATATCGTTATGGCCAATCATAAATCCGCCAAAAAACGCGCGCGGCAAACAGTTAAGCGCAATGAAACAAATCGCTCGCGTCGCTCGACCATTCGCACCTTAGCCAAGGAAGCGGAAGTTGCAGCAGCAACGGGAACCTCTGCCGTCGCGTTGGCCGCGCTTCGCAAAGCCGAATCCGCCTTGGCCAAAGGCGCGGCACGCGGCACTTTGCATTGGAAAACAGCGGCGCGCAAAGCCTCGCGTCTCGCAAAGCGCGCAAAAGCTGCCAAGAAAACATAAGTAGTTCCCTCTTTTTGTTTTGGTTTCCGGCGCGCATACATATAGGTAGTGTGTGCGCGTTTCTCTTTGTCTTTTTTCTTAGAAAAGAGCCCTCGCTGTTTCGAAATTTTCTTGGCAAAAAATAATTAATCGTAATTTTTGTCCTCGGTTTTTTTGTGTTCATTTTCATTAAAAACTTTTTTCTATTTTCAAAAAAATTTTTTCTGACGTTCCCCCTTCGGACCTGTGGACAAACGGCGTGCGTTTGATCTATGGTCGCCTCCGTCTTCAAACGATGCCCCTTAAAGATACAGGCTGGAAAATATGAGCGGTTATAGATCACAAATTTTTCCTGATGGTTTCTTTCCTCGCGCATCGTTTTTTTCTATTCGACTCAAATCCTAAATCGGTTCTCTTGCGAAAATCCGGGAAAATCTTTTCCGGGTCATGTGAAGTTTTTCGTCAATGATTTTTGGTCAACGGGGTTGTGATGAAGGGTCAAGAGGCTAGCGCGGGTTCGCAAAAAACAAAGGAAGTTTCCACAGCAGCGTTTGATTCTTTGCGCGCGGCTTTGCGCAAGCGTTTTGGAGAAACGGCCTATCGCCGCTGGCTTGAACCGATGACCGGTGAAATTGCGCGCGAGTCCGAAGGGCCTTTCGGCGCGACGCTTATTCTTCCGACGCGCTTTATGAAGGATTGGGTCGAGGCGCATTACGGCGAGACCGTCCGCTCCTTATTGCAGGAAATCGTCCCTTGTTCTTCCGTTTCTTTTTCCGTCCTGTCTCCCCTTACGAAAGCCGCGCAGGCCAAAAGCGCGATCGACTCCGCGGCCGTTCTACCCTTTGCGCCGCTTGGACACTCTCCTTCTGTAACAGCTCCTCTCGCGACTCCGGGGCTTGCCGGCGACTTGTCGGCGGATCTTGATCCGCGCTTCACGTTTGACAATTTCGTTGTCGGAAAACCCAACGAGCTCGCCTATGCCGCCGCGCGCCGCGTCGCGGACACAGAGAACCCCGCGTTTAACCCGCTGTTCCTTTACGGCGGCGTCGGCCTTGGAAAAACCCACCTGATGCACGCCATCGCTTGGCACATCCGCAACAACTATCCGCATCGCCGCGTC
>CAZQOE010000051.1:0-10354 GCA_964594935.1 uncultured Rhodospirillaceae bacterium
TCAATCCTCGTCTGTGCAGACGAAACGCCAAATCAGCGAGCTGACAAGCGACGCTTTCTTCAGTACTTAGTCCTGATACTATACACATAACAATTCCCCCAAGATCATGTTAGCTGAACACGCATACCCTATTGTGTTAAGCACATCCCCGTAATACCAAGAATGAGTCTTTGCGGGGACGCAGTATTTTTTATGCGCAGAAATGTAATTTTGATTTATTTAAAAAGCCCGTTTGGTTGCGAAATTTTATTATTTTGAGCGTCTTTAAAAGAATAAGACATTGAAAGCAAATTGTTTTTCTTTTCGACAATTCCTCTCACCCGCCCAGTTTGGGTGGCCAAATTTCAGATATTCTCTTTGCACTTATATGAAATTTTTATGCACAAAAATGAAAGTCTTGCTAACGTTTGTCCGCCTTTTGGTCGTTGTCCGAATCAGTTCAGGATTATTATGGCTCTTCCCAAAATTTCCTTCTCGTCCGCGAACGTTCCTGTCGAAAAAATAGAAACCCTTTGGCGTGACGTACTGACTCAAGTGAAAGCCGGAGGGGGTGTGACTGTCGAACGGAAAAACACCGTTCTATCATCCGTAGACAGTTGTATTTTCGGAACGACGGTTTTGAATTTCTGGACCGCAGACGGCTATCGATACAACCGAACGGCTCAGGATTGTGCGCAAAACCAAAACACCGATTATGACTTGCTCTTTATTCGAAGCGGCACCGCGGATTTTCATCAGCGTGAAAAGACGGCAAGCGTCCGTTCGGGAGATTGTCTTTTTTTAAATTTAGCGGAACCTTTCTCTATCACTAAAATTTCGCTCCTTCGATTCACGGCGTTGCATATTCCTTGTGAGCTTATGAAGAGCTTGATTCCCTCGCCTCAGAACATGACGGCAACTCTTCTTCCGAAGCAATCGCCATGGGTGGCGGCCTTGGGGGCAACGATGCGCGCGTTGACGCCCAAAGCTGTCGAGCTACCCTTTTTTACGCAAAATGATCTTTTCGGGCATATCTGTTGCTTGCTTTCACTTGCCGCCGTTCCGGCAGGTTCAAAAGTCGAAGACCAAAAAAATTTGATGCTCAACCGTTTTCGCCAATCAATCCACGACCGTTTTTATAAAGCGGGGCTTTCTCCCAAAAACGTAGCGGAAGATCATAAGGTCTCGATACGAACGCTTCACTCTGTCTTTGCCAGGGCCCATAGCAGCTTCGGGCATGAACTGCTGGCCCTGCGCATGGATCGCGCGGCCCATCTGCTCAGAGACCCGCGATTCAATAATAAAACCATTGCTGAAATAGGCGTTTTAGTCGGGTATCCCCACCCAAGTCATTTTACGACCCTTTTTATCAAGGCCCACGGCATAACGCCTTCCGCCTTTCGTAGACGCGAGCAGAGCAAATATTTGAAGGAATTCGTTAAGAAGTGACAAAAGAGGGCGACTTCGTATATAAGTGCGTCCGTAATTACCCGGGGTGCCCCGATGGAGCTGAGATCATACCCGTAGAACCTGATCTGGGTTATGCCAGCGAAGGGAGAGGTTATGAGCGTTGTATCGCGCATCTGTTCGCGCACGAATTTTACATCTTTCAGCCGAAGTTTCTTCGACTCGCCACAACCTGCGGGACGGAAAATCACGGCGGGATTCACGTATCTTCAGCGCATCGGAAAAGCGGCGACTTACGATGTCTGGTTTCCCGAAGAATTGCGGCGCGCGCTCGATGCGCGGCTTGCGGAGACAAAGCAAATCGGCCCGGAAGATTTTGCTTCGCAATGGGCGGCGGTGCGCCAATTTGAGCTTCTGCACGAATCCGGAAATCATAAAATCTACGATCTCGATCCCGAGCTTTTGCAGCGCGCGATGCTCGACCTTTCGCGCAGTATGCGCGCGGGGGGCTACCGCATAACGGTCGCGACGATGGGCCGCTATGAAGAAACAAGCACCGGCGACGAACTTGAAATCCTCGATCATCGCCTTCAGGAAGGAATCGCGCAAATGATACATATGCTTTATCTGGACGAAGCGAGCGCGGAAGCCAATGCCGAAACCGACAAACATCTCGCGGCGGGAAAATGGAACACCTGCGAAGACTTGCCGCATATCGGGATGGTTTTAGGCGCCACGGACGTGTTTGTTCCCGAAAAAAGTCTCAGAAAAAATCACAGGCTGGCGCGGCAGTTTTTCGACATTCTCAACATGTTGCCGCAAAATCACATCGTCCACGACACGGCCGTGGGCCTTCAGTTGCCGGAGCTGAACGGCGAAAACCAATGGAATTACATCGCCGATTCCGAAGAGACGTTACTTTCCTTCAACCGCGTACTAAGCCACATCTTCGATAAATTCGACGGGATTTCGCTTTCGCGCCTCAACGGGCACGAAAACGCGCATGACGAAATCAAGGCGTCGACGCTTCATCTGCGCGGATACGGGGACAGGTTGAACGAAAGCAGCGACCGGTTTTACCGGAGCGCGGCGCTGGCGTTAAACTAACTATTATTTTTTTGTTTTTGTCATCGCCTGAGCGGCTTCTTTCAAACCGACGGCCAAATTTGCGTTATCGCGGAACGTGTATGCGCCATAACTGATGCCAATATCCAGCTTACAGCCTTGGACGTTTTCCATCGCTTTTTGCAGGGCCGCGGCAAGAGATTCAGCCTTTTTCCATGCAAAATTACTATCGCATCGCATCAGAAGGAGGCCGAATTCGTCGGGGGCAAGGCGCCCGATGATATCCGACTTGCGCACGCCGCGCGCAAGAATAGAAACGATTTCGCGCATGGCGATTTCTGTAATGGAGCGCCCGTGCTTTGCCGTAACTTCGTTGATGCCTTCGAAATCGAAGTACAGAATGCTCGATATGCCGCCATAGCGTTCATCGAACGCCAACATGCGCGCGACTTCGCGGTTGAAGTCGATGCGGTTAAGAATGGCCGAGCCTCTGTTGTCTTCTTCGTACTGCCGAAGTTTTTCGACAAGTTCCTGATTTTTGGCGCGCATCGACGCCAGCTCGCTGCGGACCGTGTTCCAGATGCGCCGCTCGTCGCCGGACAGCTTGGCATCGGCCAACGGGTCAACCGAAAAATCAAAGGGTTCAGCCATCCGGGTATCCTTAAACGCCGCCGTCAAAACCGTTTTACGGGATACTAATTAGTATATCATTTTGATGAAAAACAGGTTAAGAAATGGGCGTTACTTTTCAAACACGGATGCGCAATTATGGCTCAAAACAAAGCAAAATCATCTCAGAAACCCGTTGTCGGCGTCATTATGGGAAGCCAGTCCGATTGGGAAACGATGCAAAACGCGACCAAGATTCTGGCCGAATTCGGCGTGCCGTTTGAAGCCAAGATCATGTCGGCGCACCGGACGCTGCCGCGGCTTACGGCTTATGGAATTTCTGCCGCGTCGCGCGGGCTTCAAGTCATTATCGCGGGCGCAGGCGGCGCGGCCGCTTTGCCCGGAATGCTTGCGGCGCTGACGACGCTGCCGGTTTTGGGCGTGCCAATCCAAAGCAAATTCATGGACGGGCTCGATAGTTTGCTGTCGATGGCGCAGATGCCAGGCGGGATTCCGGTGGGAACATTGGCGGTGGGCAACGCGGGGGCAAAGAACGCCGCGCTTCTGGCTATCGCTATTCTCGCGCTTAACGACCCCGAATTGGCGATAAAGCTTAATGAATGGCGCGAGACGCAAGCCAAGGCTGTTCCGGAAGACCCCCGCTAACGGGCAAGAGCTGAAAGCAAAAACGCTTTAATCATATAAAAAGGCTTATCAATAAAGGTCTTTGCTTGACGGTTGCGGAGCAAAAATCTATTGTCGCGCGTCTTTTCGGGAGATGGTTATTGTTTTGAAAAACCCCTTGTATAACCCGCTCGAATGAGGGGAATGCTAGGAACGAGGAGCGCAGGACCGCAAGCGTACTCTGATGTACGTGCGGATCCGAGCACCGGAGAGACGAAGCAGGCCCCCATTCGAGTTAGGGTTAGACATGGGGTTTTATGGCGCGGTGGCAGAATGGCTATGCAGAGGACTGCAAATCCTTGTATGCCGGTTCGATTCCGGCCCGTGCCTCCACTTTTGTTCGCTTGCGCGAACAAAAGTGCCGCGCCGTAGCGCAGCGGAGGCGGACTGATTCCGCAAGAACTAGGGCTTGCAATTAAGTATTGTGTCCCCCGAACTTACAAAAAAACACTAGCCATGGGTGATTATTACTTTTGGACCCTTAGTAAAGTACATCATCAAGCCCAAAATTATAGCTCCACACAGCCATATTAAAAGAGCCACTGCCAAGGCAGCATCACTCATAATGAGACCGGTAAAATAAAGATAAAAGCAAAACCCCATGAATAAATGCCATCCCCAGAAAGCAATCGCAATGATCTTTCCCCAAAAGCCACGTTGATGTTTTTCGATTGTGATGCGGGGCGTAGCAATTCTATTTTTTTCAGGATTACTTACAGCATCTATAGGGAGGCCGTTTAACACTAACGGCGGCATAAGATATAGAACCAGAAGAAGTGGGGGAAACAAGAATGTGTAAAACCCCCAAGGACCGCTTCTTCGACCTTTTTTCTTGGCTATTTTAGTCGCAATTACTGCTGCAGCCACAGCAACGGGAAGAACAAATATTTCCAAATTATTTACAATCATGCTTCCCCCAAAACTTGGCAGCATCAAAGTTTGGATCGGAGCCAGAATCAGGGCCGATCAGCCTTTTTTGCTCCACAGATGACGCACGTTCCTTTGTTAAAAGCGAAGTTGCCATGTTCCCCCTCGCAAAACCCGCGATCACATCTATGGCAGTATCGCCTAGTCTCCCGTTTACGACGAAACACGTCCTCACAAATCCAGCAATTTACCCATTTGTCATTTTCTATAGCCGTTTTGGCACCTGTTTCACTCATGTTTGCATCCTTCTGCTTATCATTGATTTAAGACACAACCCGCGACCCTTCATAGTTATGTACAATTAAACAGCTAAATCCATTCTTGAAATTAGCTCGTACGATTGAGTACTGCAAGAGGCTGATGGTGTGTATACACCCGGAACCCAAAAGCTCTTTGGCACTTGATGCTTGTTGCTGTATTCGCATGATGACTTTGCGCGTTCGCCTACTGATTCCCCTCCGCCCGTCCTCGCGCATAAACGAGGAAGCTTCCCTTCCGTCCCAGAATAACCGAGAACAGGCAAAACACGGCGCAGATCAGCACGACCATGGGGCCCGAGGGCGTGTTTGTGTGATAAGAGAGAAGCAATCCGGCATAGGATGAAACGATGGCTATCGCGACGCTGAGCGTGATTGCGCTGCCTACGCGCCTCGTCCAGAAATTCGCCGCGATGGCGGGCAGCAGAATAAGCCCGAGCGCCATGAGCGTGCCGAGCGCCTGAAACGCCGCGACCAGATTGACGACGAAAAGCACGAAGAAAACGGGCCTCGTCATCCTGCCCCGCCCCGAGGCGCTGAGAAAATCGGGGTCGAAGCAATCCAGCACAAGCCCGCGATAAATGCAGGCAAGCCCGAACAGCGTGACGACGGCGACGGACACGATGAAAATCAACGCATCGTTATCGATGGCCAGAATATCGCCGAAGAGCATATGCATCAGATCCACGCTGCTGCCCTTCAGCGACAACAACACGATGCCCGACGCCAGCGACAGCAGGAAAAGAAGCGTAAAAACGGCGTCTTCCTTAATCTGCGTATAGCGGATGAGAAAAACCGCCAACAACGCGATGCAAATGCCCGCCGCAAGTCCGCCGATAGTCAGCGACCACACGCCGAGGCCCGAGACAAGAAACGCAATGGCGACCCCGGGCAAAATGGCGTGCGCCATCGCATCGGACACAAGCGCCATGCGCCGCTGGTTCATAAAAAAGCCCAAGGGCGCGGCCCCGACCGAAAGAACGATGCTCGACAACACGCGGATGGTCAAGATCGGGACGACCAACGCGCGGCGCAAAAACGCGAATTGCCCGAAAGGTTCGATGAAAAAGGATTCAAGCGTCATGAGAATGCTCCTCATGGTGCCCGCTTTCGTCGGCGGATTGCAGTTCGGCCATGTCGAGGTCGAAGGAGAGGAGTTTTTGTTCGAACATCTTGTGCGTATGACCGCTGCCAAGGCACTTGCCTTGCAGCACCATCGATTCAGGAAAATATTTTCTGATCATCAGCAGGTCGTGAAGCACGCAAATGACCGTCCTGCCTTCTTTGTGCCATTTAAGGAGCAGCTTGATAAGCTGCGCGGTCGTTTTGGCATCCACGGCGGTAAAAGGCTCGTCGAGAAGAATGATGGGCGCGTTTTGCACAATCACGCGGGCAAAAAGCGCGCGTTGAAACTCGCCGCCCGAAAGGTCGCTGATGGAGCGTTCGCCGTACCCGTCGAGGCCGACGTCGCGAAGGGCGCGGCCCACCGCAAGCTTGCGTTTTTTGCCGACGTCTTTGCCTTCGCCGATGGCGGGGTAATAGCCGGTCAAGGCCATTTCTTCGACCGAGATCGGAAAATCGCGCTGCATGTGGGATACTTGCGGCAAATAGGCGATGGACGACGCGCCTTTGTGCGCAATGTCCACGCGGCCCGACGCGGGCCGGATGACGCCCGCCAGCACTTTTAACAGCGTGCTTTTGCCCGAGCCGTTCGGCCCCGCGATGGCGGTCAGCGACCCTTCGTGAAAAACGCCCGAGACATTTTGCAGCGCGTGCCGCGCGCCGTAATCGACGGAAAGATTTTCGAGCGTGATAAGGGGCTTCGTCATGCCGCCCCCAGCACAAGGGATGCGAGCGCGACAAGGGCGACCGATGCGCCTGTCGCAATCAGAAGCCGCTTGATGAGAGAATAATTGAACATCGAAAACTCGGGCGTCAGTTGGCGATTGACTTGCTTATTGTTATATTATAACAATTCATTTTACGCAACACCCATGAAAAAACTTATCGCCTTCTGCTCGTTCGCCCTCCTCGCTTTGGCCCCCTTGAATGCCGAAGCCAAGCCGCTTTCCGTCGTCGCGACGTTCAGCATCCTCGGCGACTTCGTCAAACAAGTCGGGGGTGACGACATCGACCTGAAAGTCCTCGTCGGACCCGACGGCGACGCGCACGCTTACACCCCCACCCCCGACGATTCAAAGGCCTTGGCGCATGCCGACCTTTTCATACAAAACGGCTTGGGGTTCGAGGGATGGGTTTCGCGCCTTGCTTATGCTTCGGGATACAAAGGCCCCGTCATCACCGTCGGCGACAGCCTCGCTTCGCCCGCGAAGAGCGAAGACAAAATAACGGATGACCCCCACGCGTGGCAGAACGTTTCGAACGCCCGTCTTTACGTCAAATATATAGCAACCGCGCTTGGCAAGGCGATGCCTGAAAAAGAGGAGGCCTTTAACGCAAGGGCCGCCGCCTATGATGCCGAATTGGAAAAACTCGACGCGTGGGTCAAATCGGAAATCGGCTGGGTTTCGGCACCAAAGCGCAAAATCATCACAAGCCATGACGCCTTCGGCTATTTCGGCGCGGCGTATGGCGTAACCTTCATTTCGCCGCAGGGCGTCAGCACCGAAATCGAGCCAACGGCATGGCGCGTCGGGAAGCTTGTCGAACAGATTAAGGCCGAAAAAATCAAACGCGTTTTTATCGAGAACATGGCAAACCCCAAGCTTATCACGCAATTGGCGAAAGACGCGGGGGCAAGCCTCGGCAAGCCCCTGTATTCGGACGCCCTCTCTCGCGACGACGGCCCGGCAACGACGTACATTTTAATGATCCGGCACAATGTCGAGCAGTTTACGCAAGCCATGACGTTGAACGGAGACTAAACATGGCCCCGACCAACAACGTTATTAAAAAAATCGAAAGCTACATCGCGCGACATGGCGGGCGGATGACAAGCGTCCGGCGCGAAATCATTTCCAAAATGGCTGCGCTTAAAGGGGCCAAAACGGCTTATCAAATTCTCGACGCGGTGAATAAAAACAGGAAAACAAAACTTTCGGCTATCAGCGTTTATCGCACGCTCGATTTTTTGATCGACGCGGGCGTAGTCCTTAAACTCGAAAGCAAAAACGCGTTCGAGCTTTGCCTCAGCCAAAAATCCGGACACAGCCACCTGATGATGGTTTGCGACAAATGCGGAAACGTTCAGGAAGTCGAAGACAAGACGCTTTCAAAATCGCTCGCCAAAACGGCGCAGAAGCACGGCCACAAGCTCAAGCATAACGTCATCGAGCTACATGGCGTTTGCAGGGGTTGTTAAGCTTCTTTACGAATTTACACACATGCAACTCCTTTAAAACAAAGGATAATAAGGCCTTAGGGAGGGTGTTTTTTGCCCGAATTGCTTAATACAATAGTAATTCTATGCAATTAGCCTGTTTTCATGCCGCAAGTTCTAAAGACCTCGCGACGGATGTTGCTGCCTGCCCTTTTGCTGGCGAGCACAGCCCCGTGCGCGGTGTTGGCAAATCCGCAAGGCGGAACGGTTTCGGCAGGCTCTGCCTCCATCAACAGCTCCGGCAACACGCTAACGGTTACCCAAGCGACTGACAAAGCCATCATTGACTGGCACGGGTTTGATATCGCCGTGGGCGAGACAACTTCTTTTGTTCAACCGTCCCGAAGCTCGATGACCCTCAACCGCGTAAACAGCGCGAGCGCCTCGGTCATCAACGGCATGTTAACAGCCAACGGCAATGTGGTTGTCGTCAACCGGAACGGGGTGTTGTTCGGCAAGAACGCCGTCGTGAATATCGGCGGCCTTCTGGCGACGACGGCGGATATCGACAACGCGCAGTTCATGGCAGGCAATCTGGCCTTCAACATGCCCGGCAACCCCGATGCAACGATAGAAAACCAAGGAACGATTACGGCGCAGGAAGCAGGCTTGGTCGGCTTTGTGGCGCCGAACGTCAAAAACTCGGGCGTTATCGATGCCAGACTGGGGCGCGTCCAGTTGGCGTCCGGCGATACGGTTACTGTGGACTTCTACAACGACGGCTTGATGGAGGTCGAGGCCAGCCCTGCCCTGCAGTCGCAAGTGGCCGAAAATACGGGGATTATAAACGCGGAAGGCGGAACAATCGCGATAACGGCGGCGGCAGCAGCGGAAACCGTCAACAGCCTCATCAACGTCAGCGGCGAACTGAACGCGACGGGGATAGAAACCAAAAGAGGCCGCATTTACATTTACGCCGAAGGCTCGAACGCCGTTTGGAACAACGTTACGCCGAACAAGGGGATAAAGTCCGGCCGGAGCGTTGTCCGGATAAGCGGCAAGCTCAACGCCTCGAACGCCACGGGGACAGGCGGCATAGTCAAGGTCCTTGGCGATAACGTCTCCCTCGCTAACACGGCTATCATCAACGCCAATGGCTCGACCGGCGGCGGAACTATCCACATCGGCGGCGAGGTGCATGGAACGGGCCTTACGCCGACCTCTTTGACAACGATTGTCGAAGAAAACGCTTTTATCTCGGCCAACGCCACTCAATGCGGCAACGGCGGCGAGGTCATCGTCTGGTCCGACGTTTACACAAACGACCTTGGCAGCATTGAAGCCAAGGGCGGATCAAATAGCGGCAATGGCGGGTTTGCAGAAGTATCCGGAAAAGAATACTTGCGCTTTGAAGGCGTAGCCGATCTTTCCGCAGCTAACGGCTCCGTCGGCACGCTTCTTCTTGACCCAAGAAACGTAACGATTTCCACGGCAGCCGACGTTACCGAAAGTTGCGTGGGCGGCGTTTGCACACCAACGGGCGACGATTCAATTCTTAATGTGACGACGCTGCAAACGGCGCTGGCCAGCAGTAACGTTACCGTCAATACGGGATCGGACGGAGTCCAGACCGGCAACATCACGGTGGCAAACAATCTGACTTGGGCAACAGGTAACTTGCTGACGCTGTCGGCAGCGGGCGGAATCACGATTAACGCGGGCGTTACTATCAGCAACACCTATGCCGGCACCACGTTCGGCGCGGGAAGCATTCCGGTCGTTCTCGCTTTGCGCGCCGACAACACGGGCGCCGTGAACGGCAGCGGCGTCAGCATCAACACCTACGGCGTGACCAACAACGGCACGATCAACATGTCAGCCAGCAAAGGCGCCGTTTCCATTTTTAACGACATCGGCTTCGTGGCCGTTAACGGAACGCAGACCGCGAATGGCACATGGGCCGCGCCCGCGAACAGGAGCGTTTCCACCCAGTTTACAACATACAATCTCGTGAACGGCGTCGGAGACCTTACCGGCATAACTTTGTCCAACAAGTATGCTTTGGGAACAAGCATCGACGGGGCCGGTGCAGCTTTCAACGGCAATACGCCGCTTGGCACATTTACCGGCATTCTAGACGGGCAAT
>CAZQOE010000052.1:0-10243 GCA_964594935.1 uncultured Rhodospirillaceae bacterium
CTTTCCCCACGGAGCAGCGTTTCCCGGAAGACGGCGGCGTGGGCGAGGAAGCCGTCAGGGTCGATCCGAAGGCTGAAATTGATGTCGGCGAAACGGCGCTCAATATCGCCAAACGCGCTACCATTTTCTTCGTCAACAAAACCAGCATGCCGGTTAAAATTGAAAAAATAGCCATTAGCAGCGATTCTTCCGTCGCGGCCGAGGAAACGGCCAATGATTGTAAAAAACAGGGAAGCATCGCTCCTTTAAGCCGTTGCAGCGTCGAAATTTCGGTGGCGCCCACGGGGGCCGGATCGTGGAGCGTCGACGTTCTGATGACCCATGGCGGCGCGGGACGCATCACCCGCGCGCGCCTCATCGGCAGGACATCCGGAACAAACGCCAGCGACAACAAAAATATGGGGCTTGATATCAGCCCGAAAGAAATCAAGCCCATCGATTTCGGTTCCATTGACGTTGGCGACGGCAAAGTCGTGCGTTCGACTCTTATGGTCAATAACAGCGTCGATCCCATCACCATCTACTCCATCGACGTCATCGAAGCCGATAACGGTTTGCAAAGGCTTAAGCAGGGATGTTCCGTCGATATGGAGCTTGCGCCCGGCGCGTCGTGCCCCGTGACATTGATGTGGGAGCCCAAAGATCCCTCGCAAATTTCGACGGATTTGATCATTCGCCATAGCGGCAAGCTTGGATTTGCCGTCATTCCCGTTCGCGGAACGGCCAAAGGCGATAGTCCTTCAGGTGGCGGTAAAAGCGGCGAGGCCGTCAGGCTCCTTCCCAAGAGCAGCGTTCCGATGCCTTTGTCGGCGCGTGAGCTTGAAAAGGAAGTGGCTGGCAGTCTTGCGCCTGTTCCGGCCCCGCCCCCTTCAATCAGCGGCGGCAATTCGATATCTGGCGGCGGAAAAAGCCTAAAGAGCTTCGATGAAAAACTTTCCCTGATTGGAACCATCGGCGACCGCGCTCTTTTCCACCTGCCCGATGGAAGAACAGCCGTTTTGTCCGTCGGAGACAGCTTCGAAACAAGCGACGGCATTTCAAAGCTCATTTTTGTCGGCAAGCGTTCCGCCGACATTCTCACGAAGGGGAAGAAAACGACCATCGTTCTTGAAGCTTCCTCGTCGCTTGTATCGACAGCTATTGAGCAGTATAAACAGGAGGAATCTCCGCAAGGAAAGAGTGCTCCTTCGTCCGGAAACAACCAAAAATGAGCGACTTGTCTCCCACCGATGCTCTGCACTCGCAAGCCAAAGCGCTTAATATAAATCCGAAACATTATGAACTTGCCTTGGCCGAGCAGGCTATGCGCCGCGCCAACGGGCGTTTGCTTTCCATCGACGAGATTCTTCACCGCAACGGGTTTGCCACCACGAAGCAAGAGGGCGGCAAGGATAAAGATGATTCTAAAGAAGATTTGACGATGCAGGCGCTGCGCCTTTACGTTCCGGCCGCATCGCAGGCGGCCATGGGATTATGTCTTTTGGAGTTGCGTCAGGGCGTCTTGCGCGTTGCCGTTGGCGACCGCGTCGATGATGCCGATTATCTGCGCATCACAGAAGCGCTGGCCCGCGTCGACCATAAAGTCAAAAAAATTGAGGTCGAACCATGGGATCGCAGCGAGCTGGCCCGCCTTATGCGCGAACAAAGCGAAATGGCCGGCGACCGCCTGTTGCGCATTCTGGCCGAGCTGTCCCGCGATCCTGACGACGCGGTACTCGTCGAAGGGGCGGTCCACGATATTTTGTCGGAAGCCCTGCAAAGCCGTACTTCCGATATTCATTTGTCTTTACAGGAAGACGATGCGCGCTGCTGGATACGGTACCGCATCGACGGCGACCTCGTATACAAGCATCTGGTGCCGCATCGCGTCATGGCGCCTATCGTGACCCGCATCAAAACCGACGCCAAGATGGACGCGGCGGATCGCCAGCATCCGCAAGACGGACGCCTCGCTTTCGAGTGGCAGGGCCGTATGATTGATATCCGCTGCGCGGCGTTGCCCGTTGCGCCGACCGGCGAGAAGCTTACTTTGCGTTTGCTCGACCGCGAAAACCTGCGTTCGTTTGACGAATTATTTCTTCACTCCCCTATTGTTGCCGAGAAGTTGCGCAAAACCATTCATGGCCACACCAAAGACGGCGGCCTCATCGTCGTCAGCGGACCGACGGGTTCGGGCAAATCCACGACGCTTTACGGCATCATTCAGGATATCGATCGAGCATCGCGCGCCGTTTATTCGGTCGAAGCGCCGGTCGAATATGACATGCCGCTTGTCGATCAAACGTCGGTCACCGACAATTCAGCCAACTCTATCGCCGATATCATCCGCGCTCTCATGCGCCATGATCCGGATGTTATTATCGTCGGCGAAATGCGCGATGGCGACACAGTCGAGGCGGCGCTGCGCGCGACCGAATCCGGCCATATCGTCATCACGACGGTCCACTCTGTCGATGCTCTTCACACCCTTGACCGTATCGACGGCTTTTTAAGTTCCGCTTACCGCACAAGCGGCCTTTACATTCTGGGACATGCGCTTGTCGCCAGCCTTTCGCAGCGTCTCGTGAAAACTGTCTGCCCCGCGTGCCACAAAACCGAAAAAGCTTTGGCTGTATTCGGCAGTAAAGAGCGTTGCGATGAAATAGGCATCGATCCGAATGTTTCAGTAGCGCTGGCGCACAAAGAGGGATGCGACCTTTGTCGAAACAGCGGGTTTCTTGGTCGTACGCTCGCGCTAGAAGCCATGTTCCCCCCTGAAGACCAAGCCAGTCGCCGAGCTATTACGGAAATGATGGTTTCAAACGTCACATCTTCGATTGTCGATGTGCCCGGAACCATCTACCTGCCGCGCCGCCAATGCATCGTTGATCTCATCAAGCGCAGCGCTATCGATGCCAACATGGGAGCGGCCATGTTGATTGAGGAAGTTGCGGCGCCGAGGAGGGGGTAGGGGGCATGAAGCTTTTTCACGCCAAGTATGCCCAGATGCGGCATGGCTCCATTACCCTTATGGAAGACGATTTTTATCTCCCCGACGAGCACGCCGTCAGGCGGCATTTGCACAACAGCGGCTATAATGCCATCAGCATCAAAGAGCAGAAACCGAAGCTTTTCGAATGGGCAGACGTAAGGTCCCGCGACTGGCAGCTCCAGCTTTTGCGCGCTTTGCGTTTTCAGGGCGCGACCGCTTCCGCAGGGACGGCGCTCATCAATATCATCGAGGGAGAAACCGACGCCAAAAGGCGACTCGCTTTTCTTCCCACACGCACCGTTTTAAAGGGCGGCGGGTCTTTTTCCGAGGCCTTGCGCGCTTTGCGTCTTTTCGACGCCGCCACCATGGCCATCATTACGGCGGGCGAACGCGCGGGTGATCTTAAAGGCGTCATTCAGCATGCTATCGAGCATACCGAGGAAAAAGGAAAGCAAACCAAAGTGATAGTAACCGCGCTGAGTTGGCTGTCGTTCGACATCATCAATATCATAGGCACAGTTTGGGGTGCGCAGTTCGGGTTTATTCCTTACCTAAAGAATCAGGGCACTAAGGCGACCGATCCCGAGACCCTCAGTCGATTTAACCACGCCATTAATCTGGCCACTTATGTCAATATGACGCTCTTGATCGTCATTTCGACCCTTGTTGTGGGTGGGGTCGGGTTCGTCGTCCTTTACTGGTTTAACCGGCAAAAACCAGATCATTTTACCTCTAAGATATTGATGAAACTGCCGATCATGTCCTCTTATCTGCGTAACGCGAGCATGAAGGAAAGCTGTAAGCTGATGCAACGCCTTTTGAAAGGCAAAGTGCCCTTGGCCGAAGCCATCGACATCATCACCGAGAGCGTCAACGAGCCTTCCTGCAAACTCTATTGGATAGAAAGCAAGAGCCGAATCATGGCCGGCGTGGAACCATCCCGCGCCTTGTCTCGTTGGCCTTTGACAAAAGGCGAACGAGACCAGATCATGACCATTCAATCTGTCGATCAATTATCGGAAGTCTACGCCGCCATAGCCGAAGAACGGGGCCTAATGGCAAAGGCAGACCAGCGGCGGCTTGCTATTTCCGGCATAATCATCATGATGGTTTTGGCGGGGGCCACGGTTCTCACGATGGTCTATCTGCTCACAGTCCAGAATCAAAGCTTCCTCGATAGTCTTAAGGATCTACGGTCATAATCGGAAAAGTGGAGGCAGAAGCCGAAAAATTTTCTGGCATCTGTCTTCGGAAAGGTGAAAATGAACGTTAACCATACTGTGAAACAGACGGAATCCGCCGTCAGGTAGGAAATGATGGTACCGAAGGAAAACTTAGACGGAAGCAGCGAAGGCACAGCTGCGTCTAAGTTTGACGATGTCATTTCTGGGTCATCTACGTCCTTGTTGCGAACTCTTATCGGGTCCGTCGGCGACGTCGGAGACTTCTTTTTTCCTCCGGACGTCGTCGGCGGTGTCTGTCCCCGCGTGGCAGGAGAAGAAGAAGCCATCGTGTGGAACGCTGCGGCGGAGGCCTGTGACAGCGAGCGCGTTCACGTTGTCTGGCAGTCGGTCGGAAACTGCATCTGGTATCTTGCGGTCAGGTCTTCCGACCTTGTTTCTCACACGAACTCATGGTGTCCTCTGGCCGCCTTGCTGCCGACCAAGGACGACATCGCCAATTTGCCTATATGTTATACCTATTTTGGCGAAGAGCTGGCCGTTCTGATGATGGTCGGCGCCGAGGAGCTTCATATCTTCCGCGGCACGGCGCCTGTCATAAGGGCCAAGGCCGAACGAATCGTTCGCGAATACGGGGAAAAAACGCAGACCATCAACATCGATCCGTTTCGAATCGGGCAAATGACTCCGGTGCCTTGGTATTCCGCGTCTTTATTCGAAGATCGCGCCCGCCGGATTCTGGCGACTGCTTCCGTTTTTGCATCCTTGGTGGTTGTCGGGATTTCTTTCATCGTGTGGCTTTTGGCAAGCCTGGCGACAATTTCGGCGCGGCACGACCTTTCCACCGCCAGTCAACGCACGCAAGGCAAGGTCATGAAACTTTTGCAGGATGCCCAGAACATGCGTTCGAGTCCCTTGCGCGAGCAAATTGAAAAATTTTTGAGCGTCAACGATGGCCTGTTATCCCTTAATGGATTTCTGACCGTCTATAGCGTTAAAGAGAAAACCATACGATGGAAAGCGCTTGTTCCGCCCAGCGCGACAGCAGAACGAATTTCGGCCATGGGCGGAAAAAACATCGAGACCACCGATAAGGGGGTTATTATCGGCAACGACGCCCAAATCGAATTCGATAAAACGAAGGACAAGTAGAAATGAAGGTTGACGCCAAGCTTTTCATTCGCGTTTTTTCTCCCCGTCTGGTCTCG
This sequence comes from uncultured Rhodospirillaceae bacterium, assembly GCA_964594935.1. GTDB lineage: Bacteria > Pseudomonadota > Alphaproteobacteria > UBA9219 > UBA9219 > CAIXLI01. The sequence continues at coordinate 5,361 of CAZQOE010000052.1, forward strand.
AAGGCCCTCAACACGCTTGACAGGTCCACTGCCGTCGTTATCGGGGTTTGCTGGCTGGCCGCTCTTGTGACCATGGTTTTGGCTGTTTTCGCCGTTCACGGCGCCGTTTCTTCCCGCCGCGAGGCCGCAGAGGCCATTGCCGTCGAACCTGGTTTGCCCGTTATTTCAAGCGTTGCCATGAACTCTCGGGAAATTCAATCCATCGCGGATCGCCTCCAACGTCAATTTCCGGATATTAAATTCGAATCAAAGCAGGGGCAGGTTCTCGTCGTCAAAAGCGACGATGGACTTAAATTCCATCAATGGATTACGGCGCTCAGTTACATCGATACGATGGCGCCGCAGTTCCGGTGGACGCTTAAAGAGTTTTGTACGGGGAATTGCGGAAGCGGGCAGGGAATCATGAATGCCGTTTTAACGGGGCAGAAAATGATGGTTTCCGCGCCACGCAGTTGATGTAAGTGCGTGTTTTTTTGGAGCCTTTTCTTGACTTTGGGCGCGGAAGATGTTGTATAAGGAGAATCGGTTGTCTGTCTGTCTCTTAAGGATTCTCTCGCCTTTTCACGGTGTTTTTCAAGAAGAACCTTGTTCGGCGATGAAGGGTGCGGATATCATGACCTCAATTGATGGAGGAATGGGTATGGTGGCGTTGCAGACGAATGAAGGTCGGATGAGTTCGAACGCAGGCATTGCGATCGGCCCCATTCTTTTTATCATCGCTATCATGGCTATTCTTGCCTCTGCCATCGCCGCGGGAAGCGGCAGTTTCACGGCAGGCACCGGAACCGAAAGCAATAAAACAAAATCGGCCGCTCTTGTTCAAATTGGCGAAAATATGAAGATGGGTATGGATGAGATTGCGATGGTGGGCGGTGTCTCCGTTGATGATGTCGATATCGACGTCACGCATACGTCAACAAACCAGATGTTGTTCTCCCCGATCGGCGGCGGTATTGCGCCTCCGTCCGTCGGCATGGCGTATAATCCGCTTCTCGATAATTGGGCCTTTCCACGCGGAAATATTGCCGGTTTTGGAACTACGGCGTCTGAGGTTATCGCTGTTCTCCCTGTTTCCCGCGGCGTATGTGCCGAGGTTAACAATAGGGCAATGGGCGTTGCGGCGGTTCCGCCCGCCGAGGATCTTGGTACGTTTGTTAGCGGTGCAGGCGGTTTGGCGGGCGGGGCGGATTGGCCCGTCGCTTCCGCAACATGGACGCAAGGGGCGACGACCACGGCAACGGACGGTCCGTCATTGACCGGTGTTGCGACGGGCTGCGTGTTTAACACAGGAGCCACGGGAGGCACCGACTGCGTTTATACCGCGGGTATCGGCGCAAGCTGTTCCGATGGACCGACGACGCAGTTCTTCTTCTATCAAGTCCTCGCTATTCAATAGCTGCTTGCATAATCCTAACTCGAACGGAAGCCTGCTTTGTCGCTGCGGTTTTGCATGCGTCTTCATTGCGCGGGCAAGGCGCTCGCTCTTAAGCCGTTGCAACTGTTCTCACCGCCGCGCCCGAGGGGATTATGCAAGCAGCCCTGTGATTAGTTATTGGTGAAGGGCGGGTGTAGTCAGTCTTTCTTGCTGCGCCAGTTTTCCATCCACGGGCGAAGGTTTGCCGCCGTCATCGGATGTCCCATATAATACCCTTGGGCAAAGTCGCAGCCTTTGTCGCGCAGCATGTTCCATGTGCGCTCGTCTTCAATACCTTCGGCGATGACTTTTAATCCGAGGTTGTGTCCTAAATTGATGACCGAGTTGACAATGACTTCGCAGTCCTTGCTGTTCGGAGCGTCGGTCACAAAGCTTTTGTCGATTTTCAGCTCGCTAAACGGCATGCGTTGAAGCTCGCGCAACGATGAATGGCCCGTTCCGAAATCGTCGATCGAAACGCCGATGTTACGAAGCCGCATGCGCAAAAGCACGTCCATCGTGCGCGTTACGTCGCGCATGGCTTCGGTTTCGGTCACCTCGAGAATAAGCGTATCCGCCGGAACATTATTTTTTTTGCAGATATCCGAAATCTGGTCAGGCAACGAAAGGTCGAGAAGCGTCGACGCCGTTATATTGACGGCCATGGTCATATTTTCCCCCGATTGCCGCAGGGCGGAGGCTTCCTTGATCGCGGTATCGATGACAAAATTTGTCAGCTCCTGCATCAAGCCCTCATCGGTGAGCTGCCGCAAAAAGGCGTCCGGTAAAAGAATGCCGCGATCCGGGTGTTGCCAGCGCGCCAAAGCTTCCAGGCCTTTGACACGGCGCGTTGAAAGCTCGATAACAGGCTGATAATAGAGGCAAAACTCTCCTTTTGCGAGGGCCAGGGCTTGGTTTCCGACATCCTTATCCTTGCCGCTGTTGGATATCGAATCGAAGAAGGAATTAAGCGTTTGGATGCTGAGAGGCTTTTCGAGCGCCGCCACAACATTAAGCCCATGAGCGCTTGCCAGCCTGCGCGCGCTGTTAAGAACGCGGGCGTCGCTTCCGCTGATAAGACACAACTGCGTTCCTTTGGCTTTTTCAGATAAAATGCGCAAAAGCTCCACCCCGTCCGTACCCGGCATCATAAGGTCCAGCATGATGACGTCATGAGGTCCGGATTCCAGAATTTGAGGTACGTTTTCAGCATTGGATGTCGATCGCGCCTCGAGTCCGTGCCGCTCGCCAATTTCGGCGATCAGATCACAGATATCTTCTTCATCATCGATAATCAAAAGGCGCATAGTGCTATCCGTCCGATCCCTTCAATGTCGCATTCTTTAACAGTTCGCTCAAGACGCGACGAATATCCTTGAGGCGATAGGGCTTCTCGACGACAGGAACGGTATGGCTGCTCAGGAATTCCTGAACACGGGAGGATAGGGTATCTCCTGTGACATAAATAATCCTCTTCAGGTACGAAGGCAACTCGTGTTCGAGAGATTCGTACAAGGCGGGGCCGTCCATAACCGGCATGCGTAAATCGCTGATGATTGCGTCAAAGGCCTGTTTGCGAAGTTTTTCCATCGCGATTGCTCCGTTGGCGGCAATGTCGATGGTGTGGCCTTCCGGCTCAAGAAGATCGGCAAGGGTTTGCGCAAGCTCGACTTCATCGTCGACCAGAAGCAATGTCAACGGCGGAAGGGTATGGGGCGCTTCGTTTGGCGCGGATCCTTCTTCTGCAACCGCTTTCCCTGGCGGCGGGAATTTGACCGTAAAAGTCGCGCCGCCGCCAGCCGTGTCGGTCAATAGAAGCTCTCCTCCGTGCGCGGAAACGATATTAAGACACAAGGCCAAGCCTACGCCCGTGCCGCCTTTGCTGCTTTTTGTGGTGAAAAAGGGTTCAAAAATCCGCGACCGGATTTCCATCGGAATCCCCGGACCCGAATCGGCAACGATAAGCGAAGCCGCACCGGAGGCATCGCAACTGCTTGTTATCTGGATGCGCCGGTCGTTTTTCCAGCCGTCCAAGGCCTGTGCCGCGTTCAGAACGAGGTTTGTAACGACTTGCGTTAGCTGGTCGCTGTCCCCGGTGACCCCCTTTAAATTAGGATCCAAATGTTCCTCAATAACCACATCACCGATTTTTAATTGATATCCAAGGAGTTCCAGAGAAGATCGAACAATCTGGTTTAAATCAACGTCTTTGCGTTCCGGCGGCTTGCGCCGCGCCAAGGCAAGGAAGCTTTTGACAATTCTCGAACAACGGTCGGCCGCCTTGAATATCTTTTCTGCACGCGACGCGACTTTGGCCTCAGGCGCGCCTTCCATAAGCAGCGTCGATTGTCCGACCACAACCGACAGGGGATTATTTAATTCATGTGCGACGCCCGCAAGAAGGCCGCCTAGCGCCGCCATTTTCTCGCTCTGCTGTAAGGCTTCTTGTTGCTGGGCAATCTGGGCTTGGGCCTTTTTGCTTTCGGTCAGGTCGTAAATACCCATGACCATCGCATCTTCGTCCTGATAAGTGATTGCCCGCGCCGAAACGGCCGCCGCGATCAAGGCCCCGTTTCCCCGCTTGATTTTCGTTTCAAGCGAATCGACGGGGTTCTTGGAAGTCATTTCCTGCAGAAGTTTTTCCCGCGTCTCGGGATCGGGCATAATCTCCTCAAGGGCGCGGGTCATTATTTCTTCGCGTTTCATGGCCAAAAGCTGCTCGGCGCCAGGCGCGGCATAAAATATGGCGCCTGTTCCAAGGCTGACAATCAAAACCGGAACAGGGTGAGCCTCAATGATACTGCGCAGGCGCGATTCGCTTGCCAAAAGGGCAAACTCGCCTTTTTTGCGCTCGGTAATATCGCTTGTCGATCCGACCATGCGCATTACTTTTCGCGTTGCCCTGTCTCTGACGGCGACGGCCTTGGAATGCAGCCAGCGGCGTTCGCCATTTGGCCTATCGATGCAATATTCAACCGTGAGCGTGACGGCCGTTGCGTTCCGGCGGAATCGACGGACAGTTTCGGTCACAAGCCGTCGATAGGGATCCGGCATCATTCTGACCCATTTTTTAAGCCCCTCGGCGCCATTTACGAGGCGAAACCCCAGGATTCTCCGGAACTGGTCGGAAAAGAATACTTCGCCTGTTTGCAAATTCCAGTCAAAAAGGCCTTCGTTAGCTCCCCGCGTGGCTAAAGCAAAGCGTTCGTTGCTGACAGCCAGAGCTTTTTCTTTTTCGTCCTGCCGTGCCGCAAATTGGTTTGCAATAACGATGGCGAAAATCATCGAAGATAGGGCAAAAAAGGCATAAGTGGCGTTGTTGACGGCGCTTTGCGTTTTTAGATACCCGAGAATGTAGGCCGGTTCAGCCAGAATGCCGCCGAGAAAACAGATAAAAGCGATAATATGAACAAGGCTTCCGCTCGTTCTGTTTCGTACTCCCGAAAGCCCTGCGATAAGGACGGCGGTC
>CAZQOE010000053.1:0-10233 GCA_964594935.1 uncultured Rhodospirillaceae bacterium
GCTGACTTTTATTCCCAAAATGGTCGTCGTTTTCGGAATTACGATATGGCTTTTGCCGTTCATGCTGGCGACGCTGGGCGGCTTTACGCAAACCCTGTCCGACCGGATCGTGCAAATCGGTCAGAGCGACTGAAGATGCATGTCTACAACATAGACACCTTCCTTTCAGGCCACGTTTTCGCTTTCCTGATGCTGCTCGCGCGCGTCGGGGCCGTTATGATGCTTTTTCCGGGCATCGGCGAATCGTATGTACCCGCGCGCACACGGCTGATTTTCGCATGCCTCATCTGCCTTCTTTTGCTCAACCCGATGTTCGCGCTCTTTCCGGCAATGCCGACGTCGACGGCTGAAATGGCGAGGCTTGTGACTTATGAAGTTATCGTGGGCATCTTTTTCGGCACCCTTTTGCGCCTTGCGTTGGGGGCTTTGGAAGCCGCTGGCATGATCGTCGGCATCCAGACGGGCCTGTCAAGCGCGACGATGATGAACCCCGCCTTGGCGACGCAAAGCCCTTTATCAAGCGCGTTTTTAAGCGTCGCGGGGCTGGTGCTGATTTTTATTACGGGAACCGACCACTACCTGATCCGCGCGACGGTTTCGCTTTACGACGCTTTTCCCCCGGGGAATCCCCTGATTTTCGGCGACATGGCGCAAACGGTCATTCAGGTCGCGAACAAAAGCTTCGTCGTCGGAATCGAGCTTGCCGCGCCTTTCCTTATCATGGGCCTTCTGCTTTATACAGCTCTCGGCATACTGCAAAGATTACTGCCTTCGGTGCAGCTCTTTCTCATCATTCTTCCTGTCGAAATTTGGGGGGGATTGACGATGCTTCTTTTGACCGTGGCCGGAATCCTTACGCTCTGGTTGCATTACTTTAACGAATCCGTCGGCTCTTTTTTCCAAGGATAAAAAATGGCCGAACAGGATCAAGACCAAAAAACCGAAGCCCCGTCCGGCAAACGCCTAGAGGACGCCCGCGAACACGGGCAATTGCCCATCAGCCGCGAAGTCGCCATGTGGGTTTCTCTGCTGGGGGTTTTAGTCGTGTTTGCGCTGGCGGGACCGTCGCTTATGCGGGAACTTTCGGATTTTCTGCGCGTTTTTCTGGAATCGCCGCACGAAATTGTCGTCAATGAAGGCACGGTGCAACTTTTGTTTTTTAAAAGCGCCGCCAAGGTTGGAATGATTACCGGCGTGGCCTTTCTGCTTTTGATGGCAGCCCTTATTCTCGGCTTTATGGTTCAGACGGGCTTTTTTATGTCGGTCGAGCTTCTCGCGCCCGATTTCGAGCGCCTTATGCCCTCCCACGGTTTCAGGCGGCTATTTTCCCTTAACTCGGTAGCCGAACTCGTCAAAAGCCTCTTCAAATTGGTTCTTCTCGGCGGCGCGGCTTTTGCCGTTCTCGCGCCGATAGCAGTCAAATCGCCTGATTTTACGGGCTTTCCTATACCCAGCTTTATGGCCTTCTTGAACGACGAAATCATTTACCTGATGGAAATATTGCTCCTGGTCTTTTGCGTCATCGCAATTATGGATCTTTTCTACACGCGGTTTCAGTACATCCGCGGCCTAAAGATGACCAAAGCCGAGGTCAAAGACGAATACAGGCAGCAGGAAGGCGATCCGATGATCAAGGCCCGCCTGCGCCAGATACGCGTCGAAAAAGCCCGCCGCCGCATGATGTCGCAAGTGCCGAAAGCCGACGTCGTCATCACGAACCCGACGCATTACGCCGTCGCGCTTATGTATGAATCGAACAAGATGGCGGCGCCCGTCGTCGTCGCCAAAGGTATCAACCTGATCGCCGATCGCATCCGCGAAATAGCCGAGGAAAACAAAGTGCCGCTCGTCAGCAACCCTCCTCTGGCGCGCGCGTTGTACAGCAACGTCGAAATTGACGATCCCATCCCGACCCAGCATTATCGCGCGGTTGCCGAAATTATCTCGTACGTCTACAAAATTAAAAGAAAAACCTTGGGACCCTAATTTTTCATGACCCTTTCCGAAGCTATGGCGGCTCACCAAGCCGGAAATTTGCAGGAAGCCGAACGCCGGTATCGCGAGGTTCTGGAAACGCAGCCGGACAACCCCGATGCCTGCGCGCTTTTGGGCATTGTCGTCGGCGCACGCGGCGATTTTAGCGAAGCGATACAATGGGTCGATAAAGCCGTGAAAAATGACCCCGCCTCGGGCCTTCTGCATTTCCATCGCGGCACGGTCTTGATGGCGGCGCAAAAATTGCCCGAAGCGATTGATGTTTTCAAATGCGCTATCGAATTGCAGCCGAACGCCCCGCAAATCCATTTCAACTTCGCCAATGCCCTTCGCGCGAACGACGACTGGAAAGCCGCAATCACGCAATATCGCGAAGCGTTGCGGCTCGACCCGAAATTTCTCTCGGCTCTTAACAATCTTTCGCTCTCGCTTGTGCACGAAAAACAATTCGATGAAGCGCTGTCTTTGGCCCATCGCGCTGTTGCCCTTAACCCCAAATACGGAGACGGATGGCTCACGCTGTGCAATGTCGCCGAAAAGGTCAAAGACTACGGCCTTGCGCTAAGTTCCGGGCAACGCGCCGTCGAGCTTATTCCCGACAATCATTACGCGTGGTTCGGCTACGGCGTCGCGCTTAACCGGATGAACCGCGACGCCGAAGCCATCGATGCCTACAAACGGGCGCTCACGTTAAACCCCGCCCGTGCCGACATCTGGGACAATCTGGCGCAAACCTACCAATCGTTGAACCGGCTCGAAGAAGCCGAAGAAACTTTCCGCAAAACGGTCGAAATCGCAGGCCAAAACATCGACGGCGACGGAACGCGCGAGATCGATGAAAACGAATACGGCGACCGACATTGGCATCTCGCGCTCATCGAGCTTCTTCGCGGCAAATACAAAGAAGGGTTTGCGCGCTACCGCGCGCGCGGCAAAGCGATACCCGAGCTTAAGCGCAAGACATTGCCTTTCCCCCTATGGAAGGGCGAGAACCTGAAAGGCAAAAGCCTCTTCATCTCGGACGAGCAAGGCTACGGCGACACGATGATGTTGATGCGCTTTGTTCCCCTTCTGAAAAAACAGGGCGCGACCATCGTTTTTTCGATGCACAAGGTTTTAAAACCCCTGTTCGAAAACTGGGAATACATCGACCGCATTATCGTGCACGACGAAAACATTCCGATGTGCGATTATCATTGTTCATCGTTCGACCTGCCGCATCGCCTTGGCGCGACGCTTGAAACGCTGCCGCGCGAAGTCCCTTACCTGCCGGTTTTAAAACCGGACGACGCAACATTATTGGCTGATAAAGGTTTTAAAATAGGTGTTGTATGGGGCGGAAGCCCATTGCATCTGAGCGATAAAAAACGTTCTATACCGTTGGCGCTTTTTGCGGACTTGTTTTCAGTCGAAGGTGCAACGTTCTATTCCTTCAACCGCGACTTCAAGCCGGGCGACAAGGAACTGCTGCCGCAGTATCCCGTCAAGGACCTGACGCCCCTCCTGAAGAATTTCGCGGCCTCGGCGCGGCTCATCAATCAGATGGACTTGATCATCACCTGCGACACGGCGACGGCGCATCTGGCAGGAGGTCTGGGCAAAAAAGTCTGGGTGATGCTGCCGTTTGCGCCCGACTGGCGCTGGCTGACCGGCCGCGACGACAGTCCGTGGTATCCGACGGCGCGCCTTTTCCGCCAGCCGAAGCCCGAAGACTGGCAAAGCGTCATCGCCGCCGTTAAATCGACTTTAAAAACACAATTAAATTAAACAAAGTCGTTACGCGAATTAGGGATAGGCCCTATGGCATCGCCGCAATAAGATTATTTATGACAGCGGAACTAGAGGTCGATGTGCGATCAACCAAGATGCTCTTGGGCGTCGCATCCTGTCCGTAAACCTGTTGGTTCCATGTTTCGCGCGGCGTAATGACCGACCCTTCGAGTGACACGCCGACGAACAACCCTTGCGAACGGGCGAACGCGTACATATCGGCTTTAAGCGCCATGCCTGTCGAGGCATTGATGCCCTGCCCCAATTCACCGATGGCAAGGCCCGCGTCGCCGCCCAACGTGACTTCGCGCGTCATGATGGCATCGACGCCTTTTTGAGTCATGACGACGATAACGAGTTCCGACGTCTGGCCGCCGACCTGCAATCCCCAACTAAGGCCGCCGAGCGTATAAAATCCCGGCGGGCTCCATCTGCCGTCCTCGCCGCGAACGAGCATGACGCCGTTACCGCCGCGGCCGCCGAAGAAAAACGCCGCGCGAATAAGATTGGGAACGACGATGATGGCTTTGGCCCGTGCCGCAAGGCTGACGAGGCTCGGATACTGGCTGTCGCTCATCATTCCCTGAAAAGAAAGGCGCGCGCGGTCGGCCAGTTGATCGGGCTCGGAGCCCAAATCGCCGGAGCTGCGGCAGCTTGCAAGCGCAAGAATTGCGGTGAAAACAAGAAGAGTGCGGGATAAAACGGGGCGCATGGAGGGAACCTTTTGCTGCTGACGGCCCCCTTGTTGCATATTTTAATAAATAGTTAAAGTCGTAATTTTTCTATTAAAATTCAATAAGATGCGCCGTTACAAACCGAACCCGCCTGTGGATAAATATGCAAATTTACGCGCCCAAAACGCGCTTCCAGATTTTTTTGGCATGGCGAACATAAAATCGTTCGTCGAAGCACGCGACGATAGCCTTGGGTGACAGGGTTTTCCTGATTTTGGCATCGGATAAAATCTTGTCCCTGAAGTTGGTCTTCTTGCCTTTTTGCAATTCGTTCCAAACGTCCATCGCATTTTTCTGCACAAGGCGATACGCGTCCTCGCGGCTTACGCCCGCCTGCGTCAACGCCAGCAACACGCGCTGCGAGAAATGCAGTCCGCCGAGCGCGTTGAGGTTTTCCTTGATGCGGTCACGATAAATCGTCATGCCGCCGATCAGCTCGGCCAACCGCGCCAACGCGAAGTCCAAGGCAATCGTCGCATCTGGCGCGAACACGCGCTCGACGGACGAATGAGAAATATCGCGCTCGTGCCACAGAGCGACGTTTTCAAGCGCGGGTGTCACCGACGCGCGGACGATGCGCGCAAGCCCTGTCAGATTTTCGGCCAACACGGGATTGCGTTTATGAGGCATCGCGCTCGATCCCTTCTGGCCCTTGGCGAAAGGTTCTTCAGCTTCGCGCACTTCGCTGCGTTGAAGATGGCGCATCTCGATGGCGAAATTTTCGATGGACGAGGCGACGACGCCGAGCGTGGCAAAAAACATAGCGTGCCTGTCGCGGGGAATAATCTGCGTCGAAATCGGTTCGACCGACAGGCCAAGCTTCTCGGCAACATAAGCTTCAACTTCAGGATCGACAGTCGCGAACGTGCCGACAGGACCGGAAATCGCGCAAGTCGCGATGTCGGCGCGGGCCGCCTGAAGCCTCTTTTTATCGCGGGCAAAGGCGGCATAATGGTTGGCGAGTTTCAGGCCGAAGCTGGTCGGCTCGGCATGGATTCCGTGGCTGCGGCCGATAGTGATAACGTCAAGGTTCTGTTCGACGCGCTTGCGCAACGCCTTAAGCACGCTGTCGAACCCCTTGATCAGCAAGTCCGCCGCTTGGGTCAACTGAACAGCAAAGGCGGTGTCCAAAACGTCGCTGGACGTCATGCCCTGATGCACGAAGCGGGCGTCGGGTCCGATGTTTTCGGCAAGGTTCGTCAGGAAGGCAAGAACGTCGTGGCGGGTGGTCTTTTCGATCTCGTCGATGCGCGCGATTTCCCACTTGCCCTTCTTGCGGATATTTTTGGCGGCTTCCGCCGGAATGACTCCCAATTTGGCCAAAGCGTCGCAAGCATGAACCTCGATGTTGAACCAGATGCGGAAGCGGTTTTCCGCCGTCCAGATCGAGGTCATTTCTTTTCGGGAATAGCGCGGAATCATGGGAATCCTTATGGTTAGCGTCGAAAGAATGTCTCTCTAAGTACTAGCATCATTCGCAATCTAAGCCTAGATTATTGTATGTTTAACAAGGAATGAAGGGAGGAAAATATGAGCAAAACCTCTGGAATTCTGGCGACTGCCTGTCTGCTCGTCGCCGCAATGCCCGCATGGGCGGGAGACCTGACCGTCAAGGAAGGCGGGCCCGTGTGGCGTCCGGCCAAATGCGTAAGGCCCGTGCCGCCCGAATCGGTAATGGACGCCGACGCCGAAACGCGGGGCGATAAAATGAACGCCCTGATCAAAGCGTACAACGTCTATGCCGCCAATGCGCAAGCCTATGTGAATTGCGTAAGCGATGAAGCCGAGGCCGACCAACGGGCCATAGACCAAGCCATCACGTCGGGCGCGAAGGACGAGATTACGTCAGTCCTAACCGAGTCCGAGAAGCTGTCTGTGCCTTTGCGCGGGCCAAAAAACTAAAGGGGTTATATGCCGGGAAAGCTTTCAATCGCTTTGGCCCAACTTAACCCGACGGTCGGGGATATTTCGGGAAACAGCGCCAAGCTTCGCGATGCGCGCGCGCGCGCCGCGGCCCTTGGCGCCGACCTGATCGTAACGTCCGAACTTTTCCTGTGCGGTTATCCCACCGAAGATCTGGTCTTGAAGCCGAGCTTCCAGCAAAGCCTGCATACCGCCGTCGAAAGGCTTGCGGGAGAAACGGCGGACGGCGGACCGGGAATTTTGATCGGCACGGCATGGGGCGAAAAAGGAAAACTTTACAACGCGGCGGTGCTTCTGGATCACGGCATGATTATCGGCAGAAGCTTCAAATGCGATCTGCCTAACTACGGCCCGTTCGATGAAAAACGCATTTTCACGAACGCGCCCCTGCCCTCGGCCCTCGAATTTCGCGGAATGAAATTGGGCGTCATGATTTGCGAAGACATGTGGACTCCCGATTGCTCGGCGTATCTAAAATCCCAAGACGCAAACATCCTCATCGTTCCGAATGGCAGCCCGTTTGAAATCGGCAAGACCGAAACGCGTCTCAAGCTCGCCGCCGAACGGGTCAAGGAAACGGGCCTGCCCTTGGCTTATGTAAACCAAGTTGGCGGACAGGACGAACTGGCCTTCGACGGCGCGTCGTTTGCCTTGAACGCCAAGGGCGACCCCATAACCGCGCTGCAGGCTTGGGAAGAAGATGTTCAGATAATTCAACTGGATAAAAAGGGTCTTTCAAGCGAAAAGAAAGCTGCGAAATCGCACGTTGCCCATGCCGGAGACATCTACCACGCGCTGATGATCAGCCTGCGCGACTATGTGAACAAGAGCGGATTCCCCGGCGTCGTTTTAGGGCTTTCGGGCGGCATGGACAGCGCATTAGTGGCTGCTGTCGCCGTCGATGCCTTGGGGCCAAACCGTGTGTGGGGCATCATGCTCCCCTCCCCTTACACCTCGGCCGACAGCACCGAGGACGCAAAAGCTGTCGCGAATAATCTTGGCTGCAAGCTCGACACCATCCCCATCACCGACGCGATGAAGACTTTCGACAAAACGTTGACGCCTCTTCTCGGCGAAAAGCTGAAGGGCGTGCCGCAGGAAAACATTCAGTCGCGCTGCCGCGGGCTTATCCTCATGGCGCTGTCGAACGCCGCGGGACACATGGTTTTATCGACAGGCAACAAGTCGGAGATTTCTGTCGGCTACGCAACGTTATACGGCGACATGTGCGGCGGGTTTGCGGTGTTAAAAGACGTGTATAAAACGCAAGTGTACAACGTCGCCAAGTGGCGCAATGCGCACAAACCGTCATCAGGCCTTGGGCCGAAGGGCGAAGTTTTTCCGCAACGCGTCCTGACCAAGGCGCCGACGGCGGAATTGAAACCCAACCAGAAGGATCAGGACAGCCTGCCGCCTTATGACGTTTTGGACGGAATTCTTGAATGCCTTATCGAGCAGGATTTGGGCATGCACGAGATTGTCGCCAAGGGCTACGACCCCGCAACGGTGGCGCATGTGTGGGCGCTTCTGGACAAGGCGGAATATAAAAGGCGGCAAGCGCCCCCCGGCGTAAAGATTACGCGGCGGAATTTAAGCCGCGACAGGCGGTACCCGATTATCAATAAATACCGCGAACGCTCGACAGCGCGTTAAAATTAGCCTTTTTGCGCATAATGGTGGAAATTTTCCGCCAACTGTGGCAATGAGACGCGACTTCGTTTAATAACTATTTGCGTCAAGCCGGAGCGAAAACGTGATTTTCGAGAACCGCAACGCAAGCGTACTCTAAGCGTACGTGCGTAGCGGAAGCGCAGAAAAGCGCGTTTTGCAGCCCGGCTTCACGCAAATGACTAGGACCCGTAGTTCAACTGGATAGAGCGTCGCCCTCCGAAGGCGAAGGTTGCGAGTTCGAATCTCGCCGGGTCCGCCATTAGGGAATTTCCCAACTGGGAGCTGAAGCTGACGAAACCAGATAATCCCGATCAGGAGCCAAAAATGAAAAACAATCGCCTGAAACTAGCAGCCCTCGGTGCAATATTCCTCATAGCAGGCTATTTTGTTTTTCCCGCAAAGAGTTTTGCAACTGAATTTTGCGGCAATGGTATAGTTGAAGCTCGGGAAGAATGCGACAAAGGACCGGACAACAGCGACCTTGCCGTAGACGGTTGTCGCACGAACTGTGTTTGGCACTTTTGCGGTGACGGGGTTAAAGATTCTAACGAGCAATGCGACCAAGGTCTTAATTGTGGTTCCTCACAAACATGTAACAACGACAGGATTCCGAATTTCTGCCGTTCAAATTGCCGCCTGTCCTATTGTGGCGATGGCGTGTTAGATAACGGCGAAGAATGCGATGATGCAAATGCAAACGCCTTTGACGGCTGCAATCAATGCAAAAAGTGTTATCCCGTTAAAGATAATCTGACGTTATCAAATGACATGGGAACAAACGTGCGTTTGTGTGCAGGAACGTACGACGTCAAGGACTCCGGCTCCGAAGGTGTCGTCATTATTTCTGGAGACGGAATGAATGTCGATTGCGCGGGCATGGCTTTGATGAGTTCGCAAACGGGTCCCCGTGTTTCCCCCACAAATGAATCCTTATCAGGCAGGCGTGCGGCACAAGTTCGAAACGCACAATCGTCATCGCAAAAAAATCGCGCTGAGGCAGCCGCAAACAGAAAACAATTGCGAGACCTCAAGCTCGGCCTTTTGAATAAAAGGACTAAAAATGCGACGAACGAAGATTCCCAAACCGATGCTTCGGAAGAACCTGCGTCCGAGGTAAATACCCACCCCGGACCAACGACGACCATCAGATATGGAACCGGAATTGTCGTTAAGGGCGAAAATGTTGTCTTACACAACTGCGAGGTCTCTAATTTCAGCACGGGAATCAAACTTAAAAGTAGCGGAGCGATATTATTCAATAACCGTGCGTGCAATAACTCTACAGACATTGATAATGGCCAGACGGATAATAACTACGGGGTCAAAAACTCCTGCGCCACACAAAAAAATTGGCAGGAGAATAATGCTTCCGGATGCACTTCGCGTTGCGATAATTGAAATAATTTACTGAAAGGCCGATAGCGCGGAGTCCAAAAGCAAAAAGTGTGGCGCAAACAAAATGAGTAATGCGCCTTCTCCTGCGCAAAATCTTTGGCGCTAAGCGGGAAGCGACAAGACCTGTCCTCCAAAGCCCACAGGGTGAAGGAGGAAGCCAATCTCGCCGGGTCCGCCATAATATAACCTTCTGATTAGAATGTTTTTATTATGACAAACGAGTTGGCTCAAACTCGCAAAATGTATTCGGCAACAAGCCTAATCAACCACTTGGCAACCAAGCCCTTCCCTCGTCTCCATGTTTAGTGTATGTCGCTCGTCATCAGATACGACCCTTTGGAGCCTGCGATCATGAAGTTCCCCAGTATTTTTCCGCGCGAAGCGAAGTTTTACGAGTTTATGGAAAAACAGGCGGAGCAATCTTTGGAGTGCGCCCAACAGCTCAGGCTTTTTATCGAAAATTCCGATAATCTGGCGGCGCGCGCGGAAATCGACAGGCTAAGGACTTCGTCCAAAAAGCTCGCGTCAGAAATCACCTTTGAATTGTGCCGGTCTTTCATCACGCCTTTCGACCGCGAAGACATTCAGGATTTTTCGGATTTTATGTACAACGTTCCGAAGATCATCCATCGGGTCAAGGAACGGATTCTGCTGCACGGACTTTCCGTCAAGGAAGGCGATTTCATCAAACAGGCCGATTTAATCGTGCAGGAAGCGACCGTAATGCAAAAACTGGTGCGCTCCC
>CAZQOE010000054.1:0-9010 GCA_964594935.1 uncultured Rhodospirillaceae bacterium
CCTCCATCTCACGTTCCATGCCGGCAAGCTTTGCTTTTTCCTTTTCATCAAGAAGTACGATCCGTTGTTTTTTCGATCCGTGATTTTATGAAGAAACATAGTCGTGATGAGCTGGCAAGCCGCACCGGCAAGTCGATTAACGAATACGCTAATGCTGATCGTGTATTTCAGGCGGCCAGAGATTATTGGTTATATTCACAACAGTCTATGCAAGCGGTTAGCGAAGGTGGAAGTCTTCCTGAAAAGGATGTTGAATCCAGACAAAGCATGATGTTTGTTCTTCAATCGGCTCTTAAAATAATTTCCGCAGGTGAGAAAGCTCTAGATGAGAAAGCGCTGTTTGAGAAAACAGACGATCTTTTGTTTAAGCTTGAGCTTCTTGAATTTAAAAATGAAACAAAAAAAGTAACGGCTTATGGAACTCTTGCTGATACCATCGTTGCTACGGCAATGGTTGCCGGGCCGAAAGTAGTTAAAGATCTTCAAGTTGAGAAGAACGCAAATTATAAGAACTTTAATACTAAGCTTGAAGCATTAGACGCATTAAATCAGGAGCTTGGCAAATCAAAAATCGGGCAGACTTCCGAAGAGAGGAATTTTGTCAGGGAAAAAATTAAAACCGGCTTACTGGATGCGAAGGCGGCAACAATTGTTTGGATGGAAACTCTTCAGGCATTGCCTGAGACTAGAGCCACAGCATCCGCTTTAATTAAGCCTGATGAATATCTTTCTGCGCTTGGCGCTTTGCTCCCAAATCATCCTGAAAAGAGATCCATGCTCCCTCAAGCTCCAGTAGGGTGCGGGTTAGGCGCCAATTCATAGACGGGCGACTCCATTTGCCTATTTTTTAGGCAGATGCTATACCCCGTTCCCATGCACGGGAAGCCCCAGATACTGCCAAAATTGAAGCCCATACGCATTGGCGCGGTGACGCTTGATACGCCGGTTATTCTCGCGCCCATGGCGGGCGTGACGGACTTGCCGTTCCGCCGTTTGGTCAAGAAATTCGGGGCAGGGATGGTGGTTTCCGAAATGATTGCCAGCCAAGCCATGATCCGCGAATGCCGCAAGACGATGCAAATGTCCGCGCGCGCGTCGGACGAAGGCATTATGTCCGTTCAAATCGCGGGGTATGAGCCGGACGTCATGGCCGAAGCCGCCAAGCTCAACGAAGACCGCGGCGCTGACATCATTGACATCAATTTTGGCTGCCCCGTCAAAAAAATCGTCAACGGAAACGCAGGCTCGGCTTTGATGCGCGACGAAATGCTGGCGGCAAAAATTCTGGAGGCTGTCGTCAAGGCCGTCAAAATTCCGGTGACGCTTAAAATGCGCCTTGGCTGGAACGCCGAAAACAAAAACGCGCCGCAAATCGCTAAAATCGCCGAGGACTGCGGCACCAAAATGGTTACGGTTCATGGACGCACGCGCAGCCAGATGTACGGCGGCCAAGCCGACTGGGCCTTTATCCGCAACGTGCGCGACGTGATTAAAATCCCGCTTATCGCCAATGGCGATATCTGTGCGATAGAAGACGCCGAAAAGGCGCTATACCTATCCGGCGCGGACGGCATTATGATCGGGCGCGGAAGCTTTGGCCGCCCGTGGTTTTTGTGTCAGGCGATGGATTACCTTCAGCGTGGCGTTGTTACGCCTTCGCCGACACTTCAAAAACAGCGCGACACGCTGCTCGAGCATTTCGACGCGATGCTGACGCATTACGGCGCGTATGCCGGTTTGCGCATTGCGCGTAAACACATCGGCTGGTATTCCAAGGGGCTGCCGCGCTCTTCTGAATTCCGCGCGGAGGTCAACACGACGGACGACGCCGAAAAAGCCCGCGCCTTGATCATGAAATTCTACGAGCCTTTAGTGGAGACACCAGCATGAACGCCAAAGGACTTTCCGCCAGCGTCGAACGCCATCTGAGAGATTATTTCGCCGCGCATGAAAACAGCCTGCCTTCGTCAGGGCTTTACGATCGCGTTTTGCAGGAAGTCGAAAGGCCTTTGATCAGCCTTGCGTTGTCTTCCTGCAAGGGCAACCAGCTCCGCACGGCGGAGCTGTTGGGCCTTAATCGCAATACCTTGCGCAAAAAACTTCGCGATTTAGGGCTTGAAGCGAGCCGCGCGCGTAAAAACCATCGTCGGGCGGCCAATGATTAAATTTAAAATCCCACCTTTGCCCGACTTTGCGCGTATTTTTAAAGAGCAGACGCAGCGCTTTGCGATTTGGGCGCTACGTACGCGTCTGCGCGATAAAATGGTCATTGCGCTTATCATCGCGTCCATCGCTTCGGGCGTTGCCACCTATGGCGCCATGACGCGGTCGCCGTTTTTTGCCAACGACCCCACGACCATTACTATTCTTTCGTTGCTTGATTTGGGTTTTCTGGTTTTGCTTGGAACGGTAGTCACGCACCGCATTTATCAGGCATGGCGACGCCGGAACCGCAATCTGGCGGGGTCGAAGCTTCAAATAAGAATTATCAGCGTTTTCACGATGTTAGCCGTCGCTCCGGCTCTTCTGGTCGTAGTGCTTGCGGCGGCGTTCTTTTACTTCGGCGTGGAAACGTGGTTTTCGAACCATGTGAAGACTTCGCTGAATGAATCTCTTGAGGTCGCCCAAGCTTATCTCGAAGAACATAAACAAGTGCTTCGCGCCGACGCGATGGCGATGGGGAACGACCTTAATCGCCAAGCCGTCTTGTTGTCGCAGGACCCCGTGCGCTTTAACGAAGCCGTATCGGCGCAAGCGTATTTGCGTAATTTGACGGAAGTCCTTGTTTTCGACGGAACAGGAAAAATTCTGGCGCGGTCGGGGCTGACCTTTGCGCTGACATTCGAGCCGATTACGGACGAGATGCGGGCGCGTGCCGCAAAAGGCGACGTTGTGCTTGTGGTCAGCGATAACGACGATCGTGTGCGCGCTTTGACGCGTCTTGACGATTTCGTGGACACGTATTTGTTCGTCGGGAGGCCTGTCGAGCCTAAAGTATTGGCGCACATGGCCGCGACGCAATCGGCTGTGGACGAATACAAGCAGTTGGAAGGCAAGCGTTTTGGCCTGCAGGTCATCATCGGCTCTATTTTTGCCGTTGTGGCGTTGTTGCTTCTTCTGGCTGCCGTCTGGTTCGGGCTTAATTTTGCCATGCGGCTGACGAGGCCCATCGGCGACCTGATCAGCGCGGCCGACCGCATCCGCGGGGGCGATTTAAGCGCGCGCGTCAACGAAAGCTCGAGGGAAAGCGACGACGAGCTGGAACTTCTTTCCCGCGCTTTCAACCGCATGACCACGCAGCTTGAAACGCAGCGAACCGACCTTATCGACGCCAACCGGCAGCTCGATTTCCGCCGCCGTTTCAGCGAAGCGGTCCTATCTGGCGTTTCGGCGGGCGTTATCGGCCTCGATCCGCGCGGAAACATCAATCTGATGAACGCTTCGGCGGCGGATTTCTTCGGAATTAGAAATCCGGCATCGCTTAACGGGCAACATTTGTCGGCGCTTGCGCCCGAAATCCAGAACGTCATCGAACAGATGCCGCACGACACCCCGCTTGTCAGCGATCAGGTCGAAGTGCGCCGTCCCAATACGCCGACGCGGACGATTCTTGTACGCGTATCGTCGGAGCAGGCTGGAACCGAAACCAACGGCTATGTCGTGACGTTCGACGACGTTTCCGATCTGTTGTCTGCGCAGCGCAAGGCCGCATGGGCCGACGTCGCGCGCCGTATCGCCCACGAAATTAAAAATCCGCTTACCCCGATTCAGCTTTCGGCCGAGCGCCTGCGCCGCAAATACGCCAACGAAGTCGTCACGGATCCCGAAGTTTTCCAGACCTGTACCGATACGATCATCCGCCATGTCGATGATATCGGGCGCATGGTCGATGAATTTTCGGCCTTCGCGCGTATGCCGTCGCCGGTCATCAAGAAGCACGAAATAAGGGAAATCGCCCGTCAGGCCATATTCCTTCAAGGGAATAGCCGTCCCGACATTATTTATGAGAGGGATATTCCTTCGGCACCATGCACGGCGGAATGCGATGCGCGGCAGATCGCCCAAGCGCTCACAAATCTCTTGAAAAACGCGGCGGAAGCTATTGACGCATGTGAATCAAGGACGGACGGCGAGCTTTTCAAGGGAAAGATTCTTACGCGTTTAACCTGCGATGACAAAGAAGTGAGCCTTATTGTCGAAGACAGCGGCAAAGGCCTGCCTGTAGAGGAACGCAACACGTTGACCGAGCCTTATGTTACGACGCGCAAGAAAGGAACGGGCCTAGGGCTTGCCATCGTCAAGAAAATCATGGAAGACCATCATGGCCGTTTGGTTCTGGAAGACAGGGCAGGCGGGGGCGCCGTCGTCAAGTTGATTTGGCCTTTGCATCAGCCTAAAGCGGAAACTTTGTCGAAGACGGGCGAATCGGCTAGTGTTTCTATCTCACCTAAAACGAAGTCGGCTTAAAGGATCACATGGCGCTGCAAGTTAAAGAAAAAGGTTTGATGAGCGACATTCTTGTCGTCGATGACGAAGCGGACATTCGCGCCCTTATCAAGGGCATTTTGAACGACGAAGGCCTGTCCGTTCGCGAGGCCGGAAACGCCGAAGAAACGCTCAAGACTATTGCGTCGCGCAAGCCGGCGCTCCTCATTCTCGACATCTGGCTTACAGGAAGCTCGATGGACGGCATGCAGATTCTACAGCATGTGCGCCACGACTATCCGGACATGCCCGTGATTATGATCAGCGGCCACGGCAACATCGACACTGCCGTGTCGGCCATTAAGATGGGCGCGTACGATTTTATCGAAAAACCGTTTAAGTCCGACCGCCTGATTTTGCAGGTTCGGCATGCCTTGGATGCCGCGCGTTTGCGGCGCGAAAATCAGGAACTTAAATTCCGCGCCAACGCGGATTACGAGATTATCGGCAAGTCCACGCCCATCAATCAGGTGCGCCAGATTATTGAGCGCGTGGCGCCTACGGGAAGCCGCGTTTTGATTTCGGGGCCATCGGGCAGCGGCAAGGAAACCATAGCCCGCGCGCTGCACGGCGCTTCAAAGCGGGCCGAAGGGCCTTTTGTCGTCGTCAATTGCTCGACGACCGTTCCCGACCAGCTCGAGCTTGAGCTTTTTGGAACAGAACACGGCGTCAGCGCCGGAAGCCGCAAGATAGGCGCTTTCGAACAGGCGCACGGCGGAACGCTTTATCTCGACGAAGTCGGCGATATGCCGCTTGAAACGCAAAGCAAGATCGTCCGGTTGCTGCAAGAGCAAGTGTTCACCCGCGTCGGAGGAACGACCCGCGTCGAAGTCGACGTGCGCGTCATCGCAGGCTCGAGCGGCGATTTGCAAATGGAGATGCAGGCGGGCACCGTTAGGCAGGATTTGTACTATCGTTTAAGCGTCGTTCCCATCAAGGTGCCGCCGCTATCCGAACGGCGCGAAGATATTCCGGTTATTGCCAATCATTTCTTAACCCGCGCGTCCGAAACGTCGGGCACGCCGTTGCGCTCGCTTGGCGAAGACGCGATGGCGGCGTTGCAGGCTTACGAATGGCCCGGCAACGTGCGACAATTGCGCAACTCGATGGAATGGCTTCTCATTATGGCGCAAGGAAATCCGGCCGAACCCATTCGCGCCGATATGCTGCCGCCCGAAATCACATCGTCCGCTCCCGGCGTTCTGCGTTGGGAAAAGGGCGGCGAGATCATGAAATTGCCGCTGCGCGACGCGCGCGAGATGTTCGAACGCGAATACCTTCTGGCCCAAGTCACGCGCTTCGGCGGCAATATTTCGCGTACGGCCGGATTTATCGGCATGGAAAGATCGGCGTTGCACCGCAAGCTTAAATTGCTTGGCGTTCATGGCAGCAGCAACGAAAACGCCCCCATCGTGTCGGAAAATATTAATTGATGAAAGAGTCTCTTCCCCGTGCCGTCATTTTCGATTGGGACAATACGCTTGTCGACAGCTGGGGCGCTATCGGCGAGGCCATCAATTACGTTCGCGGGCTTCACAATCTGCAAACATGGAATCGCGAGGATATACTTAAAAACTGCACGCGCTCGGCGCGCGAAAGCTTTCCCGAGTGGTTCGGCGACGAATGGAAGGTCGCATGGCAGGAATACTACGATTGCTTCGTCAAAGTTCGCGACCGCATGGGCATCAACAAGGCGCACGGCGCGGACGAGATTCTGGCGTGGCTTAAGGAAAAAGAAATTCCCGCGCTTGTCGTCAGCAACAAATCGGGCGAGCATCTGCGGCTTGAGGCCGCCCAGCTCGACTGGAAGAAGTATTTTGTTTCCGTCGTCGGCGCGCACGACGCGCCGCGCGACAAGCCCGCGCGCGAACATGCCGATCGCGCCCTTTTGCTGGCAGGATTGGAAGGGGGCACCGACATATGGTTTATCGGGGATAGCGAGACCGACGTCGTTTGCGCCCGCAATGCCGAATGTACCCCTGTTTTGGTCGGCACGCCTGAAAACGCCAAGAAGCTGGGCGTTAAGATATTTTTCTCCGATTTAGCCGCGGCGCTTCAGCATTTGAAGGGGCTCGTCTCTTGAACTGCGCCGAAAATGCGGGTATCAACGGAATATGCTGAAACAAAAAGAAAACCTGCAGGAACTGTTTTTAAGCCATTTGTGCAAGCAAAAAGGCGCGGCCACCGTTTTTCTTGTCAACGGAGTCAAATTGCAGGGCGTCATTACGGCGTTCGACGAAACGTCATTGCTTTTGCGCCGCGAAGCGCACGAGCAGCTTGTCTATAAGCACGCAATTTCGACCATCATGCCGCACGACGATATCAAGCTTTCCGGTTGCGGCGAACCCGAAGTATCCGAAACGTGACGGAAGCTTACACAGATATTTCCGGAACGCGCCATTTCGAGCGCGCCTTGGTTCTGAATCCTGTCCTGAAATCCGATAGAACGCGGATTGATAACGAGGCGGCTCTCGAAGAGGCCGTAGGCCTCGCAAACGCCATTGATCTGGCCGTCGTTCACGCCGCGACCGTGTCTTTGGCGCGGACGGTACCCGCGACCCTTCTGGGCGAAGGGCAGGTGGAGCAATACGCCGCTCTTATCAAAGAGCAGAAAATCGTTATTGTTATCGTCAATCATACCCTGACGCCGGTTCAGCAGCGAAACCTTGAAAAGGCCTTCGATTGCAAGGTTATCGACCGCACGGGGATTATTCTGGAGATTTTCGGGGACCGCGCGCGCACACGCGAAGGCAAGCTTCAGGTCGAACTCGCGGCCTTGGATTATCAAAAATCGCGGTTGGTAAGGTCGTGGACGCACTTGGAAAGGCAGCGCGGCGGATTCGGCTTTATGGGCGGCCCGGGCGAGACGCAGCTTGAAGTGGACCGCCGCCAGATAACAGACCGCATTGCGCGGCTTAAGGACGAGTTGGCGCAAGTCCGCCGCACACGCGGGCTTCAGCGCGAAGCACGCCAAAGGGCCGAACATCCGACTGTCGCCTTGGTCGGCTATACCAACGCCGGAAAATCGACGCTGTTCAATCGCCTGACGGGCGCGAACGTTTTGGTCAAGGATATGCTTTTTGCGACGCTTGATCCGACGATGCGCGGCATGAAACTGCCGGACGGACGCGAAATTATATTGTCCGATACGGTGGGGTTTATTTCTGACCTGCCCACGCACTTGGTCGAGGCTTTTCGCGCGACGCTGGAAGAGGTTCTTCTGGCCGACGCCATTTTGCATGTGCGCGATATTTCGCATCCCTCGACCAAAAGCCAGCGCGACGCGGTTTTGGAAATTCTCGCGTCCTTGGGCATAAGCGAGGATGACGAACGGATTATCGAGGTCCAAAATAAAATCGACATCGTGGAAGGCAAAAAGGGCAAGAATTTTGCCGGCGCTTTGAGCGGCGCCGCTTCCGGAGCCCGGGGAGGTAAAGTCAGCGTTTCGGCCCTGACGGGGGAGGGCATTCCCGCGCTTCTCGCGCTTATTGAAAAGAATATTTCTTCCCGCCGGACAGCCTATGAGATCAAGGTTCCATTGACAGACGGGGCGGCCTTGTCGTGGCTTCATGCCCACGGGAAAATCGTCAAACGCCGCGATACAAAGACGTCCGCAAACCTGAAAATCGAATTGGATTCTGCCGACTATGGGCGTTATCTCAGCCGCTTTGGAAAGGGCGCCAAAAATTAAGCGATCTTTGGCTTTCTCTCTATAAAATCGGTAGGCGAGGGCGTTTTTCGCCCTAAAGGCGGGAATTCAGCAGCAATACCATTCAATAGGCGAAACCTTTGAATAGGACGTCTTTAAAAGGCGGCGACGCGGTCGAATCGGGCTGCTTCGGGGCTATTTTTTGCGACTCACCCCCTGAATCGGGGCAGAAAAACGCGATTCAAAACGAATCACCCTAGATTTGCACCTCAAAAAGGACGACTCGGTACGAGCAGGGTGCGGAATCGGCCATATAAAGCCTATTTTGAGCCAAACAAGGCAAGTCATTCCACCATCGTTGCATTGTCACAACAAAAACAAAGACCTGTGGATAACTTTTTATGTACTACTGCAAATGGAATATTTTTTAATTCAAGAACCCAATATATAGAAACCTAAAAAAGGTAGCACCTACCTCATTTAAGAATGAGCCATAACATCCAGTCACTTAAAATACTTTCTTAAACCAACTCGATGCTTGGCATTGGTTACAAAGCCGGCGAAAATTTTGTGCCGGGCGATGACGGCGGATCCTTCCTTGTCGGGTCCGTTCCATTCAGGCGGCCTGCGATCAATTCCCCGATAATCGAAGGGTCGATAAGCGTCGACGTATCACCTATTTGATCCTCTTCATGATAAACCGCCTTGCGAAGGATTCGGCGCACGGTTTTGCCTGATATGGTCTTGGGCAGCTTGCTTACGAATTGGATATAGTCCGGTTTATATGTGGGGCCGAGCTCTTTGCGAAGATGGGCCGTTAGTGAATGGCGCAATTCGTCGTTGCCGATATGGCCGTGGTTAAGGACGACAAAGAGG
>CAZQOE010000054.1:9020-9735 GCA_964594935.1 uncultured Rhodospirillaceae bacterium
ATCATATTGGCGTTGACAGGAAGGATTGCTCCCTTCGCCTTTCAGGCTGTCGGGACAACTTGTGACCGCAGCTTCCGCCACCGCTTTATGGGAGGCGCAGGCGCTTTCGATTTCTTCGGTTCCCATTCGGTGCCCCGATATATTCAAAACGTCGTCAACGCGGCCCGTAATGCGGATGTCGCCTTCCTCATCGCGAAGGCAGCCGTCGCCCGAGAAATACAACCCGGGGTAGGGTTTGAAATACGTTTTAACAAAGCGATCGTGGTCTCCCCACAATGTGCGCATCATGCCGGGCCAGCTTCCGTCGATGCACAAAACGCCCTCGCATGCGCCTTCCATCACCTGTTTTCCGTCGCTGCTGAGGATGACCGGCTTGACCCCAAAGAACGGCCGCATGGCCGCGCCGGGCTTAAGTGCAGATGTTCCCGCAAAAGGCGCTATCATGTGGCCGCCAGTTTCTGTCTGCCACCATGTATCAACAACAGGGCAGCGCCCTTCGCCGACGACCCTGTGATACCAATCCCACGCTTCGGGGTTAATCGGCTCGCCGACTGAACCGAGGACACGCAAAGACTTGCGGTCGGTGCATGTAACGAAATTATCTCCTTCACGCATCAACGTACGAATAGCCGTCGGAGCCGTGTAAAAGACGTTGACTTTATGCCTGTCAATGACCTGCCAGAAACGCGAAAAATCGGGGTAGTCTGGCGTGCCT
>CAZQOE010000055.1:0-2160 GCA_964594935.1 uncultured Rhodospirillaceae bacterium
GGCGGGTCACCGGCGCGGAACGAGATCGACGTTTTGCTTGAGGGCGAAGAGGCTCAAGCCTCGCTTAGCGGCATTATGCTCCTTCAAAAACAAGAGCACGCCGACACCACGACGCGCGTGACGCATCAGGCTCCAAGGTGCACGAGCCGCCAAAGCTATAAGACCGTCCTTGGCGGAAAATCGCGCGGGGTTTTTCAGGGAAAAATTACGGTCGCCAAGGATGCGCAGAAAAGCGACGGGTATCAACTGAGCCGCGCGTTGCTTCTCTCCGATCAGGCCGAAATGGACGCGAAGCCCGAGCTTGAAATTTATGCCGACGACGTGAAGTGCAGCCACGGCAGCGCCATCGGAGATCTGGATGAAAACGCGATGTTCTATTTGCGCTCGCGCGGGATCGAAGAAGAACAGGCGCGCGCGTTGTTGATCGAAGGATTTTTAGGCGAAACGATCGATGAGATTCCGATTGAGGAATGGCGCGGCATCTTTCGTCAGGAAATCGAAGGATGGGAAAAATGACTTTCGACGTTCAGCGCCTTCGCAAAGATTTTCCCATTCTGTCACAAAAAATCCACGGGCATCCCTTGGCGTACCTTGATACGGGCGCGAGCGCGCAAAAACCACGCGCCGTTATCGATGCCATGACGCGCTTTATGGAAAAAGATTATTCCAACATTCACCGTGGCGTGCACGAACTCAGTCAACGCGCAACGGACCAATACGAAGCCGCGCGCCCGCGTGTCCAGAAATTCATCAACGCCGAGCATGAAGACGAAATCGTTTTCACCCACGGTGCGACCGAGGCCATCAACCTTGTCGCGCAGACGTGGGGCCGTAAATTTCTGAAAGCCGGAGACGAAATTATCCTCACGGCGCTTGAGCATCACGCCAACATCGTGCCGTGGCAATTACTGCGCGACCAAATCGGCATCGTGCTGCGCATTGTCCCCGTCACGCCCGAAGGCGAAGTGCGGATTGAGGACGTAAAAGCCGCTCTATCGCCCAAGACCAGACTTGTTGCTTTTGCCCATGTTTCCAACGTGTTGGGGACTATCCTTCCCGCCAAGGAAATCATCGCATTGGCGCATAAAGCGGGGGCGTCGGCTTTGGTCGACGGCGCACAATCGGTCAGCCATCTGCCCATCGACGTGCGCGACTTGGACGCCGACTTCTTCGTTTTCTCCGGCCACAAACTTTATGGCCCGACGGGCGTCGGCGTTCTGTACGGCAAGCGCGATATCTTGAAATCCATGCCGCCCTATCAAGGCGGCGGTGATATGATCGCCTCCGTCACATTTGCTGAAACGACGTTCAAAGAGCCGCCCCATCGGTTCGAGGCGGGAACGCCGCCGATTACCGAAGTTATCGGCCTCGGCGCGGCAATAGATTATATTTCTGAAATCGGGATGCAAAACATCGCAGACCACGAAAACGAAATTCTGGCTTATGCGACGAAAAAACTTTTGCCCATAAAAGGCCTGCGCATTATCGGCACGGCAGCAAAAAAATCCGGCATCGTTTCGTTCGTCATGGACTACGCCCATCCGCATGATATCGGCACAATTCTCGACCGCCACGGCGTCGCTATTCGCGCAGGACATCATTGCGCCCAGCCGTTGATGGAGCATTTGGGCTTGGTCGCGACGGCGCGCGCGTCATTCGGCCTTTACACGACGCGCGAGGACATCGACGCGTTGGTCGAGGCGGTTGAAAAGGTGAAGGAGATATTCGGATGACAGACGACCTTCGCGACCTTTATCAGGATTTGATCCTCGACCACGGAAAGCATCCGCGCAATTTCCACGCCTTGCCGAACGCCAATCACGAAGCCTTGGGGCATAATCCGTTGTGCGGAGATAAAATCACATTGTACGTCTCGGTCGACGACAAAGGCGTCATTCAGGATATCGCTTTTCAAGGCAGCGGGTGCGCGATTTCGGTCGCATCGGCCTCGATGATGACGGAAATGCTGAAAGGCAAAACGACGGCGGAAGCCGCAAAACTGTTCGATTACCTCCACAAATCCTGCACCGGAAAAGACGCCGACGAAACGGGCTTGGACGAAGACGCGACCGACCGTATCAAGGCGCTGTCGGGCGTCCGCGATTATCCCATCCGCGTCAAGTGCGCGACGCTGGCATGGCATACATTGCAAGCAGCATT
>CAZQOE010000055.1:2170-9342 GCA_964594935.1 uncultured Rhodospirillaceae bacterium
CAAGTTGTTGAAGCTGTTATTTTATCCCTCGATAAAAACGAAAAGAAAATTTCTACGGAATAGACGATGAACGACACCCCTGAAAAATCACCGGAGAATATAGCCGACGAAGACCTTACGCCCTTGGGAGAGCGCGTCATCGCGCAGATAAAAACCGTCTATGACCCCGAAATTCCGGTCAACGTTTACGACCTCGGCCTCATCTACAATATCGACATCACGACGAACGAGGACAAAACGTACAACGTCAAAATAGATATGACGCTGACATCGCCCAACTGCCCTATCGCCGACGAAATTCCCCTTCGCGTGCAGGAAGCGGTCTCAAAAGACGAAGGCGCCAAAGACGTTAAGGTCAATCTTGTCTGGGACCCGCCGTGGGATCAGTCTCGAATGACGGACGAGGCACGGATGCAATTGGATATGTTTTGATTTTGGCAATGGAAATTTAAGAAATTAACCCCATATATATCTGCATCATGAAAACACGCGAAACACGCCTTTCCGACTATGAAGTCCCCGCCTTTTTGGTGAAAAAAGTCGCCCTCGACGTCGATATCCAAAAAGACCACGCCAAGGTTTCCTCGCGCCTTAAGGTCGCGCGCAATCCGAAATCAAAAAACAAAAAGGCCCCGTTGTTCCTCAACGGCGAAGCGCAAAAGCTCGTCAGCATCGCCGTTGATGGTCGTGCATTGAGCAAAAAAGAATACACATTCACGCCGCATAGCCTTATCCTCCACGCCGTTCCCGACCATGCCGTCATCGATATCGTCAGCACGCACGATCCCTACCACAACACGGCGCTGTCGGGGCTTTATGCCTCCGGCAACATGCTTTCAACTCAATGCGAGGCCGAGGGCTTCCGCCGTATCACCTATTATCCCGACCGCCCCGACGTGATGGCCAAGTTCCGCGTCACCATTCATGCGGACAAGAAAAAATATCCCGTCTTGCTCGCCAACGGCAATTTGATCGAGTCCGGCAAAGAAGGCGCCACGCGGCATTTCGCCGTCTGGGAGGATCCGTTTCCCAAGCCCTGCTACCTGTTCGCCATGGTCGCGGGTAAGCTTGAAAAACGCACAAGCTTTTTCAAGACAAAACCAGGACGTAAAATATTGATCGAGATTTACGTCGAACCCGGCAAGAAAAACGAAACCGGCTTTGCCCTCGCCGCCATCAAAAAATCCATGGCATGGGACAAGAAACGCTTTGATCTTGAATACGACCTCGACCGCTTCATGATGGTCGCGACGCCGTTTTTCAACATGGGCGCGATGGAAAACAAGGGCCTCAACATATTCAACGACGCGTGCGTTCTGGGCCGCACCGAAACGGCGACCGATGCCACAATTTCCTTCATCGAGCGCGTCGTGGCGCATGAATATTTTCATAACTGGACGGGCGACCGCATCACGTGTCGCGATTGGTTCCAATTAAGTCTCAAGGAAGGCCTGACCGTTTTTCGCGAACAGGAATATATGGGCGACGCGCATTCCATCCCCGTCGAGCGGCTTGAAAACGTGCGCGACCTGCGCCGACGCCAGTTTGCCGAAGACGCAAGCGCAATGGCGCACCCCGTCCGTCCCGATCATTACCAAGCTATCGACAATTTCTATACGGTTACGGTTTACGACAAGGGCGCCGAAGTCGTGCGCATGATTCAAACGCTTGTCGGGCGCAAAGGATTCCACAAGGGTATGGATTTGTACGTCAAACGGCATGACGGGCACGCCGTGACGTGCGACGATTTCGTCAAGGCGATGGCCGATGCGAACAAAATTGACCTCACGCAATTTATGCGCTGGTACAGGCAGGCGGGAACGCCCGTTCTGGACGTCACAAGCCGCTACGACGCCGACGCCAAAACGCTAACCCTCACAGTCCGGCAATCCTGCAAGCCGACGCCGGGCCAACCGGTGAAGAAGCCCTTGCACATCCCGTTTGCGGTAGGCCTTTTGGACGGCGCGGGGAGAAATTTGATAAAAACGCGCGTTCTGTCGATCAAAAAAGAACGCGAAGTTTTTATTTTTGAAAACATCAGAAGCAAGCCAGTTTTGTCCTTGTTGCGGGATTTCTCAGCGCCCGTGCGCTTGAATTACGCTTATACCGATAACGACCTTCTATTCCTTCTCGCACGCGACAGCGATCCGTTCAGCAGATGGGAAGCGGGTTTCAAACTTGCGACAGCCCGCCTTCTTGATCCTTCCATCGACCCCTCGTCGTTTATCAACGCGCTCGGCGACGTGCTGCGCGACAAGAAAATTGATCCTTCTTTCAAGTCGATGGTTTTGTCTTTACCGGGCGAAGGCGAACTCGGCCTTGCCTTGCAGGCGGAGAAAAAACTTATCGACGTCGATTTTCTATATGCCGCGCGTAAAGCGATGGTCAAACGCATCGCACAACACTTGCGCGGCGATTTTGCCCGCGAATACAAACGCCTTGCCAAAAGCGTCCGCGACACGGCGGCCGACGGCGCAACGATGGGGCGGCGCGAATTGAAAAACCTGTGCCTGTCCTATCTGGCGGCAACCGACAACCCTAAAATCCTGAAGCACGTCTTCCGTCAAGTGGTTGAATCCAAGAACATGACGGATCAAATTTCGGCGCTGGCCATCCTTGCCGAAAAAGATTCGCCTCTGCGCGACAGGGCCTTCCGCGCCTTTGAAAGAAAGTGGAGAAAAGTCCCCACCATCATGGACAAATGGCTTGCGGTTCAGGCTGGCTCCAAACGCAAGGATGTTTTGAAAACGGTCAAGCAACTCACGCGCCACCCCGCCTTCACGTTCAAAAACCCCAACCGCATTACGGCGCTTATCGGCGTGTTTGCCGCCAACGGGCTTGGTTTTCACGCCAAGAACGGTTCCGGCTATCGCTTTAGCGCCGACATGATCCTTAAAATCGATTCCCTTAATCCGCACAGCGCGGCCGGACTCGCCAAAAACTTTACACGTTGGCGCGACTACACGCCCGAGAGACAAAAATTGATGCGCGCAGAGCTTGTCCGCTTGTCAAAGCAGAAGAAACTTTCCCCCAACACGGCAGAGGTTGTCGCCAAGAGCTTGAAGGGCTAAGGTAGCCGGATGAAATCTTCGTCTTTTCCCAAGCTTGGCATTATCGCAGGCGGCGGCGCTGCTCCGCGCCGGGTTATCGACGCCTGCCGCAAACAAGGCCGCGACTTTTTCGTCATTTGCCTTGAAGGCCAAGCAGACGGCGACACGGCCTTCGACGTGCCGCATACATGGCTGCCCTTGGGCGGATACGGAAAATTGCGTGATCTTATCGCCGCCCAGAAAATCGCCGAAGTCGTCATGATCGGCCGCGTAAGGCGTCCCTCCCTGAGGGAATTAAAACCCGACTGGGGCGCGATAAAGGCTTTGGCAAAAATCGGTTTTCATATTCTGGGCGACGATGCCCTTCTCCGTTCCATCGGTCGCACCATCGAAAAAGAATGTCACGTGAAGGTCATCGGCGTTCAGGAAATTCTGGGCGGCATTTTGTTCCGTGAGGGATGCCTCGGCTCCTGCGCACCCGATGCCCAAGCGAAAAAAGACATCGAACGCGGCGTTAGCGTCGCTCGAATTCTGGGACAAGCCGACGTCGGACAATCGGTCGTCGTGCAGCAAGGCATCGTTCTAGGTGTCGAAGCAGCCGAAGGCACAGACGCCCTTATCGCAAGATGTAAGGATTTAAAACGCGAAGGCGCAGGCGGCATTCTGGTCAAACTCGCCAAACCACAGCAGGACGAACGTTACGATTTACCCGCCATCGGCCCCGATACCATAGAAGCCGTAGCCAAGGCAGGATTGCGCGGCATAGCGGCCGAAGCCGACCGCAGCCTTCTGATCGACCGCGACCGCGTCAAGCAACTGGCCGATGAAAATGGAATTTTTGTTATCGGAATTCGTTAATTTTTGCCTTTTTATCCAGAAAAACCATCAAATTAACCAAAAAATAACGCTAGATAAGCGAGACTTGCCAATTACTTTCCGATAAACTGAATCCCGTTTAAATACCAAATTTTTACGGGAAATTTCGAGGCGACACGCATGCCTGTTATTCTAGAAAAAAATCAAATTGCCCAACGCAATATCTTTCGAGATGTGCGCCCGGGTTCGGTGCGCGTTGCGGAGTTTATTTCCAAGCCCGAGATTATGGCTTCGGTCGCCTTCTGTTCGGCCATTGCTTTGTTTATCGCCTCGCCGCAAATTCGGTCTTTGGCCGATGTTTTTGCTATTCCGCTGTATTTCTATTTTCGCTGGGTTTTGAAAAGGAAGTTTACCTTGCCATTCAAAATTCCCCGTTATGCCAACATGCCGGATCCTCATAATCCCTTGCCCGGCAAAACTGGCGGCGGAAAATCGGAAGGTATCCTGTTTCTGGGCAACGTATCGGACAAAGATGACGACCACTTTGGCCGCGAAATGTGGCTGACTAACGTCGATGCGCGTACGCACATTCTTTACATCGGCACGACAGGCTCGGGAAAAACCGAAGGCCTAAAGTCGATGGTCACCAACTCTTTGTGCTGGGGCTCGGGCTTTTCCTACACCGACGGTAAGGCCGATACCGATTTGTGGGCCTCTCTTTATTCGCTGGCGCGCCGTTTTGGGCGCGACGATGACGTTTTGGTCCTGAACTATATGACCGGAAACTCTGACGACGGATCGCTGTCGAATTCAATGAACCCGTTCTCGAACGGCTCGGCCTCTTATCTCGCTAATCTCGTCGTCAACCTGATGCCAGACGCTGGCGGCGATAACGCGATGTGGAAAGAGCGCGCGGTCGCCTTGATGTTCGCGCTGATGCCTGCGTTGACTTTTAAGCGCGACAAACAAGGGTTGCTGCTCGACGTCGGTGTCGTTCGCGACCATTTGGAACTACAACCCATCATTCGCCTGTCGCGCGACCAGACGATGCCCGCGCGCATTATTCACGGCCTTGAAGGCTACCTGAATACCTTGCCGGGTTACGTTGCCGCAGCTTTCGACGACGAAGGCAACGAACGCCCGCCGTCGCCCGACCAACCGATGTACGATTTGCAGGTCGCGCGCCAACAACACGGCTACCTGTCGATGCAGTTCACGCGCGCGATGCAATCTTTGGCCGATGAATACGGCTACATATTCAAGGCGCAGTTGGCCGACATCGACGTTCTGGACGTCGTGCTCAACCGTCGAATTATGGTCGTTCTGATTCCGGCTTTGGAAAAGTCGCAGGACGAAGCTGCCAACCTCGGAAAAATTGTCGCCGCGTGCCTCAAAGGCATGATGGGCGCGACGCTGGGCAATACCGTCGAAGGCGGATGGGAAAACGCCATCGGCAGCAAACAGACCCGTTCCAGCTCTTCCTTCATGACGGTGTTCGACGAAGTCGGTTATTATACCGCGGCCGGCATGGCCGTCATGGCCGCCCAAGCTCGTTCGCTCGGGTTCTCGCTCGTGTTTGCAGCGCAGGACTTGCCCTCGATGGAAAAACGCGTCAAGCAGGAAGCCAAGTCGATCACCGGCAACTGTAACTTAAAGATCTTCGGACGCATCGAAGATCCGACGGATACGAAGACCTTCATCGAAAACCACGGCGGTTCGTCGTGGGTCATGGAATCCAGAGGGTTCACGGCACCCTCGAACACGCTTGGAAGCTTGTTCCTGAACATGCCTTTCCATGACGATCGCGGCGCCGGACTTCAACTTCGCAGCCGCGTGAACTACGATCACTTGCGCGGCCAGCGCGAAGGCGAAGCGCATTTACTCTTCGGCGACTGGGCTCACAAGGTCCAAATGTTCTACGCTCAACCTGAAAGAGCTATTGCATTGCGCGTTCACCGCTTCCTGCCTGTTCCGGGCGTGACAAAATCGACCGAAGCGCGCGATCGCGTGGCGCTTGAGCTCGAAGCCCGCCTTAAGGACAAAGAATGGACGGCTTCAGGCGCAAGCCCCTCGGCCAAGGAGACGCTTGAAATCGCCGCGATGGTCAAGGCCATTAAGGGCGCCGCCAAACACAGATTGTCCGCCACCGAAATGGGCGTCGTCAGTGTCGCCTCCGTCGGACAACTTCCGGCAGGAGCTCGAAGCGCATCCTCCGATGACACGCAACCTTCAGCAAAGGACGGAAACGGAAAGGCCGCTCGTCCTAGCGGCGACGACGATATATCCATATCCATGCCTTCGGCGCAGCACACGCTCTATGCCGACGATATGTCGGCCGAGGAACGCGCCGAACTGCGCGGCAATCTTCCGCCGATGCAGGAAGGCGATCAATTCGAAATTCAGAACATCGAGCAAACGGCCTACGCCGCTGCAAAAGACTCGCCCGCCTTTGCGGGGACCGATGCCGATCTTTCGGCTATCGTCCCAGCGGCGGCAGACCAAGACGAAGCGGCGGATTTCTCGAAAGTCGAACTTCCCGAGAACATCAAGTCGTTTCTCGCACAGTCGGCGCAGCAAATAAACGAAGGGTTGCGCGGTAAGGGCGATAGGAAGTAGACTGATCCTCCATCCCGTTAACGGAGGAAGCCATGGCTTACCGTCTTGTGTTTGCGTTTTTGCTTGCCGTCTTTTTTTCGTTCCCGGCAGCTGCTCAAGAACCCCCCAAACCCGACGATGCGGTTTCTTTCGATCTTTCCGCCGAGGATTGGGTCAATACAAAAGCCGCCCATGTCATTTTAAACGTCGAAGCCGCCGTCAACGCGACAAATGCGGGAACCATGCGCGCCGATATGACAAAAGCCATCAACGACGCGGCGAAGGCCGATTGGCGTCTGGTCGGGTTTAACCGCTCTCAGGATCAAACGGGTCTGGAGCGCTGGAGCGTCTCTTTTGAAGCGCGCCTTCCCGAAGCCGCCCTCAACGGCCTCAGAGACGCCGTCAAAAAAGCAAGTAAAGCCGGCATGCAGATAACAGTCGGCGGCATCGACTTTTCTCCCTCCAGGGAGGAAATGGAAGCCGCGCGCGCTTCGCTGCGCACCCGCATTTTCAAGCAAGCCAACGAACAGTTGGCGGCTTTGAACGGGGCTTTGCCGGGGCGTTCTTTCCGCATTTCCCAAATCACTTTTGAAACCGATTTTCCGACTCCCATACAGATGTTCCGCGGCAAACGCATGGTGATGGACGAAGTCGCCATGTCCGCCCCTGCTGCGGAACCGGAACAGGCTCAGGACGTCTCTCAAAAGCTGA
>CAZQOE010000056.1:0-9187 GCA_964594935.1 uncultured Rhodospirillaceae bacterium
AGTGAATGGCTTGGGCAAAAGCGCCTCTTGAGGTGAAAAGAACCCCAATCGCGACAAGCGTTATGGTAAAAAACAAAGGTAAAATTTTAAACGGGCGCGTCATGAGATGTCTTGATTATTGTCGGAAGGAAGATTCGCGTCGATGACTATATCGTTTTGATCGCCCAAGAGAAGCAAATGTTCGCGCTCATCGCAACGCACGATGACGCAACGGTGTTTAGTGTCAAGAAGAAGGCTTTCGACTATTTTCAGACGACGTGCGCGCTTTTCTTTTGTCGAAAACGTAAAACCACGCGCACTGATGTATTTGAGAACGCCGCCAAGACCTGCCATAAGGCCCAAAACGACGCAAAAGGCGAAAACGACACGAACCCATGAAATGTCTGAAGGATCGGTCATTTCTGCGCGCTTGTTACAGATGTTGTATGAAAGGCGGTCATCTCGTCTTGGCAATTATTAAGCTTTTTTAAAAGCTCGTCGAGCCTTGCAAGGCATGCGCCCTGAATTTCCAAAGGGGCCTTTTCGACGTTGGAACATAACAGCGCGATTTTATCGTCCAAATCGGCGATATCCGGCATGTGTCCTTCATGAAGAATCTCGTGGGCGGCCTGAAGGTAGGCATCAATGGATTCAAACTGCTGGGCTATAAAGTCATTTGCTTCCATACTTGAAAGGGCGGGCATCATGCTTGTCCTTGAGTATTAGGGGGATTTCCGAGTCTTGCGTTGGCTTCATATACTTTTGCCAGTATTTCGGCAACCGCAACAATGGCTTCGCTTGGAATTGGCGTATCAAGATCAAGTGTGGCAAGCAATTCGGCCAAGTCCGCGTCTTCGCGAACTTTTATGCCCTTGTCGAACGCCATTTGAAGAATTTGTTCCGCTAGTTTTCCATAACCGGATGCGATAACCTTTGGGAGAGAATCAGGGGCTCCTTCCAACGTGTCCCCGATACTTCCTTTCAGGGCAACGGCAACAGCGCGATGACCTGAAGAGCTGATGGGCGACACATTTGGCTGGAAATCGTGGTTTTCTTCCATGGTGTGAGTCTACCTTAACTCTCGGCAAAGGGCAATTAACCTTTTGTTAACCATGAGAGATAAGAGTATTTCTTTAGTACAGCCGCCATTTTCTTGGCAAAGGGTATCTTCATGAGTTCCAGTATCTCAGGGCTGTTCGACCTTCTGACCCAGAAGATGTCGTATCTCAACCAGAAGCAGGCTGTAATTGCCGAAAACGTTGCGAACGTTGACACGCCCGGGTACAAACAGTTGGAACTTAAGCCTTTCAGTTTTGGCGATGCGCTTAAACAGGCAGCCGGTAGCATGGCGACCACGAATCCCCGCCATATTCTTCCGGCTTCGATGGCTGGAACCAATGCCCAGACGGTCAAATCGAAAGATACAGATGTTCTTCCCTCCGGCAATACTGTCGACATCGAGCAACAGATGGCCGAGGTATCGAGAACCTCCATGGACTATCAAACGATGGCCGGAATTTATAGAAAAATGACGTCGCTTTTCAAAATCGCCATTAAGGGCAACAGCACGTGAGCGGGATAAGATAAATGTCGAACGAAGTGACTGATATTTTCGCGATCTCCGGCTCGGCGCTTAAGGCGCAGAGCCATCGCATGAAAATTATCGCCGAAAACGTCGCCAATGCGAACACGACGCCCTCGTCGCCCGGACAAAAGCCGTATCAGCGTCAAGTTATTACGTTTAAGAAAGAGTTTGATAAGGCTTTGGGGGCTTACAAAGTCAAAGTGGACGGGGTGCGCACGGACAACTCGGAATTTGTGAAAAAATTTGATCCTTCGCATCCGGCTGCGGACGCGCAGGGATATATTATGCAACCCAACGTTAATCCGCTGATCGAAACGATGGATATGAGCGAGGCTAGCCGGTCTTATCAGGCAAATCTTGATGTCATTGCCGCGTCGCGCTCAATGGTTCTGAAAACAATCGGAATGCTGCAATAAAGGGAAAACAGATGGTCATGAATCCTATAGATGCCGTATCGGCCTACAAGAAAAGCGGCGGGCTTTTTGATATGTCCGGCGATATTGCCGCGACCCCGACGGCGGGCGGCGAAGACTTCGGAAAAATGGTCAAAGGGTTTCTTGGGGATGCCGTGACCTCCTTGCACGAAGGCGAAAAGGCCGCGACAGAGGCGGTATCTGGGAAAACCGATCTTGCCAGCGTTGTGACGGCAATGAACAACGCAGAAATTGTCCTGACTGAAATCACGACAATCCGCGATAAAGTCATCAGCGCGTATCAAGCGATTACAAGCGGCGCGATTTAAGCCGACTCGTTTACTCCGACGCCGCGAATATTTGAGGTCGAAACCGTCGCCAACGCGGTATAGGTGATTGCCGCGTTTGCGGAAGTTGTCGGGGGCGTTGTTGCGTTGTTCATTGGAGCCGGAGCGCTGGTTGCGGGCGAAACGGCAGTCACGCTGACAGGCGGGGTAATAGGTGAAGCGATAGGAATTACATCTGCCATGTCGTCCTCGTATGCGGCATTAAAATAAACTGAGCCGCTTGATAAAAATTAGTCCTCGAAACAAACGTACTATACCAGACCGAGCTTAATAGGTGATGAAACGGGCGCAAGAACAATCGTATCGTATTGATAATAAATAATTATTCCCATTATTATGATTAAGCTGCAACGGCGCGAAGATATTCTTGTGACTTCCTAACAGCCTTGCCCTAGGCAAAGGAATTTTCGGTAGACTCAACAGTAGCCTCCGCCCCACAGCGAATAATTTCTGCCAATCCTCTCGATTGGGGAAGAATTTGTGCTGCATAAAAACGCGCCGTAAGGACTTTTGAAGCAAGAAATTCTAAATCCCCCTTTTGGGCGGATAAATCGTCCTGTGCGAGAAGAGCTGAACGGGTTAAATAATATCCCCCCAAGACATTGCCAAACAAACGCAGGAAAGAGTATGCCGAAGCCGCCGTCAAAGCCGGACTTGCCTTTCCGTTTTGCAAAATCCAAGCGGCTGCGTCTTTAAGGGCGCTCAAGGCGTTCGCAAGATTGTCGCGAAGGTGGCTGAATTTTTCCGGTAGATCGCTAGGCCACGTTTTTAGAAAAACATCGATTTCATCCGTCATTGTGCAAAAAGCCGCGCCTTGATCATAAACCAGTTTACGAAAAACAAGGTCTTGAGATTGGATTCCGTTGGTTCCCTCGTAAATCATCAAGACGCGCGCATCGCGCATATGTTGAGCCGCGCCAGCCTCTTCAATGTAGCCAACGCCGCCGAATACCTGAACGCCAAGAGAGGCGACGTCGTTGGCGCGATCCGTAATCCATGCTTTGACAACAGGCGTCAAAAGAGCGACCCGCGCAAGGGCCTGCGCTTTCTGCGCTTCGTCCTTGCTGCGCCGTGACGTATCGACGGCGATGGCGGCATGATAAGCGATAGCCCGCGCCGCTTCCGTCAGGGCTTTCATCTCCATCAGCATACGACGCACGTCGGGATGATGGACAATAGTGACAGACGGACCTCTAGGGTTGTCGATAGCGCGGCTTTGGACGCGCAATTTCGCGTAATCGTGGGCATGCTGATAAGCCCGCTCCATGACGCCGAGACCCTGTACGCCGACATGAATACGGGCGTTGTTCATCATCGTGAACATCGCGGCGATACCGCCGTTTTCCTTGCCTATTAAATGGCCGACAGAACCTTTTTGGTCGCCAAAGGCGATAACGCAAGTCGGGCTGCTATGCATGCCCATTTTGTGTTCGATGGAAATGGTGCGCACTTCATTGTTTTCGCCAAGACTGCCGTCCTCGTTGACAAGGAGCTTCGGGACAAGAAACAGCGACAAACCTCGCGTGCCTTCCGGCGCATCTGGAAGGCGCGCCAAAACAAGATGAATGACGTTTTCGGCCATATTATGGTCGCCGTAACTGATAAAAATCTTCTGACCCGAAATGCGGTAGTGATCGCCTTCCTTGACGGCCTTGGTTTTTACGGCGCCGACGTCCGAACCCGCCTGCGATTCCGTCAAATCCATCGAACCGCTCCATTCGCCGCTCACCATCTTGGGCAGAAATTTTTTCTTGGTTGCCTCGTCGCCGTGCGTCGTAAGAAGTTCAAGTGCTCCGACGTTTAACATGGGACATAAAGCAAGCGAGACGTTCGCGGCTTGCAACATTTCGAAAACGGACATCCCCAAAATTGACGGCAAGCCTTGCCCGCCGAATTCTTCTTCGACTTCAAGGCCATTCCAGCCGCCGTCGATAAAAGCCTTATAGGCCTCTTTGAATCCGGCGGGCATTGTGACAATACCATCCGAAAATGTGGCGCCGTTTTTATCGCCGGTGTCGTTAAGCGGCGCAAAAACATCCGAAGCGATCTTTCCGACCTCTGATAGGACGGCGTCGATAATGTCTTCTCCCACCGATTCGCAACCGGGAAGGCCGGATAATTTGTCGAGGCCTATCAAACGGGTCAGAACGAAACGAATCTCGAGCATAGGGGGGGTAAAGGGAAACGGCATGACGCCTCACCATATTGTGAAAGAAGGGAAAATAGACTTCAAAAACCGGCCATGGGCAACTGGTAAATGTTTGGCACGTCCATTGCATATTTCGGGAAGGAAAGGAGTATAAATAAGTGGGTTCTCAGATTTCCACAGCAACGGCAATAAATTCGCTTGTAAAACAGGTGGATGGCAGCGGTGCCTCGCCCCATGTGATTCGTGCGATTCAAAACGCTGCATCGAAAACAGGCGTCGATTTTTCCTATCTGATGCAAAAAGCCTCTCAGGAAAGCAGTTTTGACCCAATGGCCCAGGCTTCAACCAGCAGCGCGGCGGGCTTGTTTCAATTCACTAATCAGACGTGGCTGCACATGATCAAAAATTATGGGGATCAGTACGGCCTTGGCAATTATGTGGCTCAAATTACGGTTGATTCGAGCGGTCGTTTAACGGTTGAAAACGTCAATGCGCGCCAAGCCATTTTGGCCCTGCGCAAAGACCCCCAGATTTCTGCCGAGATGGCCGGTGAGTTCGACAAGGAAAATGCCGCCGTTCTTCAACAGAAGGTCGGGGGCAAAATCGGCGGAACAGAGCTTTATCTCGCTCATTTTCTTGGCGCGTCCGGCGCAAGCAGCTTTATTCGCGAAATGCGCAATAACCCTAAAGCGCCGGCTGCGGAAATTTTGCCGACGGCAGCCGCTGCCAATGAATCGGTGTTTTATTCCAAGTCAGGCGAAGCCCGCTCTTTGCAGCAAATCTATCAACGCTTTGCGCAGAAATTCGGCGCTGGTTCTGTGGAGACAGCAAACTCTGCGCCGAGAACATCGACTGTAAGAATGGCCGCAGCATCGTTTTCGCTGTCACAAGCCGATACGTCGGCGTCCTCGCAAGCATGGAACGTTGCAAACGCGATCTCAACGCTTCGCTCGCAAACGGACAATGAAGGCGCGACAATAGCTTCGTCCGGCATATCGACGTTGTTTAATGCGATGATTTTCGGTCAGGTTCAGGACATGCAATTGAACGTGACTTCTCCGCTCGGGGCGATTGACCGCGAGGCTGGCAACAAAAAGAAAGACGCATATTCTGTTTTCTCTGCGACAGCGTAAATTATTTGGCTTTTTGAAATAAGAATTTTGTCATAAGCTGCGCGGAACAAGGAG
Organism: uncultured Rhodospirillaceae bacterium; assembly: GCA_964594935.1. Lineage (GTDB taxonomy): Bacteria > Pseudomonadota > Alphaproteobacteria > UBA9219 > UBA9219 > CAIXLI01. Next base: position 5,661 of record CAZQOE010000056.1, read on the forward strand.
AGGAAGTCCTCATGCGCATAGCTACATGGAACGTCAACTCAATCCGCGCGCGGTTGCCCAATGTTATCGGTTGGTTGGGCGAGGCCAAGCCTGACGTTCTTTTAATGCAGGAAATCAAATGCGAGACGGATGCTTTTCCGGCGATGGAATTCAAGGCTGCCAGATATAACACATATGCCTGTGGGCAAAAGGCCTACAACGGAATTGCGTTGGCAAGTCTTCATAAAATTGAGCACATTCAAGAAGGGCTGCCTAATTTTAAGGAAGACGTGCAAGCCCGGTATCTGGAAGCCGTAATCAAAGGCGTTCGCGTGGCATCGATATACGTTCCAAACGGAAATCCCATTGGTACGGATAAATTCGCATACAAACTTGATTGGCTGACGAGCTTTAAAAAACATGCGGCAAAGCTTTTGCGTACCGAAGAACGCGTTGTTTTAGGCGGCGACTTTAACGTCATTCAAACCGAGCTTGATGTATACGATCCCAAAGGATGGGAGGAAGACGCTCTTTATCATCCAAAAACCCGTGCGGCGTTCCGAGACATATTGGCTTTAGGATACACGGAAATTTTCCGTGCTTTGCACCCTGACGAGCGCGCCTACAGCTTTTGGGATTATCAAGGGGGCGCATGGCAGCAGGACAAAGGGCTTCGTCTTGACCATTTTCTTTTGTCTCCTGAAGCGGTGGACAGAACAAAGAAATGCTTTATCGATCGCGAAGCGCGCAGCAAAGATAAGGCATCCGATCACGCGCCCGTCGTTATTGATATGGTTGAATAGGGAAGCCTATTTAATAGGTAGGGTTACGATAATACTGGTCCCAATTCCATCTTCGCCTGCTTGTGCGCTGATGTGACCTTGATGCGCTTCAACAAATCCGCGGCATATCGAAAGGCCAAGTCCGGCTCCCGCAATGGATCCTGTTCCCGAAGCGTCTTTATTTATTCTGTAGAACATATCAAAAACGCGCTGTCGTTCGCTTTCAGGAATACCTACACCACGGTCTGTGACTACCGTTTTAATATATTCGCCTTCTTGCCGTGACACAATTTTGATCGGTTGATCCGGGGCGGAATATGAACAGGCGTTTTCGATAACATTGACAAATACACGCCTTAAAGCTGAAGCATCCGCTTGAATAAGAGGCAACGTTTCTGGGCAGTCAAAAATGACCTCGCGCTCCTTCAGTCTCCTGACGAGGCGTGCCATGGCAATCTCGATAACGTCATGCAAACTGGTCAATTGACAATTGTAACGCATGCTTCCTGTTACAAGCTCAGTCATATCCAGAAAGTTCTCAATAAAGCGATCAAGGCGATCAGACTCCTGTTCAATATGGGAAACTAACGCCAATCGCTGATCAACGGGAATATCTTTCCAATCGCTGCTAAGATTTCTGGATGTTAGAATAATGTTGTCAAGGGGCACGCGCATGTCGTGGCTGACGGATGAAAGAAGGCTCGTACGAAGTTTTTCCATCTCCGTCTGCAACCGAGCTTGTGCGACGTCTGTCACTAGCTTGGCGCGTTCAATAGCTGCTGCTGCCTGGTAGGTCAGGCTTGAGAGGAAGTTGTGTTGAGTTGAACTTAAGGCGCTTCCATCCTTGGTTTTAATTGCAATGACTCCGACAACATTTGCTCCTGCTTGCAACGGTAATCCAAAATAGGAAGCCCCGGGCAACGTATCGGACTGATATCCGGCCGGTTTATGGTGTCGCCAAGCCCAATCCATTGCCGCGGTCGATGCCATATCCAGAGTAAGATCGGCCGGAACGGAAGCAACAACGGTAAGCCTTTCAGTATGTGGCATCAGTATTGCCACATTCGCCCCTAAAGTCATTGCGACGCGACGCACCGTTGCTTGCGCGACGTCGTCTATCGTTGCGGCTACGGCGATGCTCTTAGTAAAATCATATAGGGATTGTGTGCGTTCGGCATGTTGACGCGTGACGTTAATCTGAAGACGTACTCGATTAGCAATAAAACTTGCTGCAATGCCCGCCACAACAAAGAAAAGGAGCAAAACGGCATCTATTTCGCGCAAAGGAAGAAACACTGTTTCGGGAGAATCCATAAGAAAATATAAGGCTATGCAGGAAAGGAAGGTCGCAAAAAGGGAGGCGACAAAATCGACATCCAAAGCCACAAAAAGAATAGCGACAATGAAAATTAGAGAAGAAAGTGCCGGTTCAACTGCGGAACTCACCGCGAGAGCAATAAAATATGCAAAACCGACAATGAAACCTGTTTTTCCAAGAGAAGACCAACTGAATTGCCAAGAGGAAGATTCCATCACACTTGACGGTTTTGGAATATCGGTGCTTCGTGTTAACCCTTCAGAGCTGTTGATAAGAAGTAGATCAAATCCTTCTCCTTTCTTGATTAGCGAAGAAGAAACCGATGGCAAAATTAAACGTGACCACAAAGATCGACGCGATTTGCCGATAAGGATGGTGTTGACGTTTCTTTCTCGAGCAACGCGCAGTATCTCATCGGGAACATCTTCGCTTGTAACGGTAATTGTCTCCGCGCCCATGCTTTCGCCAAGCGCTAAAGCCTGTGAGACGTAATTATGAGCTTTTTCAGGCAGGTTTCTGTGACGGCTCGTTTCGACGAAAAGAACGATCCATGCGGCTTGCCGTCGTTCGGCGCTTCGTTTTGCTGCGCGAACCAAAGATACGGCCTGATTGTCGTCGGAAATGCAAACCATAACGCGATTGCTTGTGGGCCACGGCCCCGAAATAGCGTGACGCCGCATAAGATCGGTCATTTGATCGTCGACGCGCTCGGCCGCTTGCCGCAGGGCCAATTCGCGCAATGCCGTCAAGTTGCTCGGCGTGAAAAAACGATTTACGGCCAACCTCGCCTGTTCCGGAATATAAACCTTGCCTTCTTTCAGCCGCTGCAAAAGTTCGTCAGGAGGCAGATCGATAAGCTCGATGGCGTTGGCCCTTTGTACGATGCTGTCGGGAACGGTCTCGCGCACTTTAACCCCGGTGATGCGCGTGACAATATCGCTCAGGCTTTCGATGTGTTGGACGTTGAGCGTCGTATAGACATCGATTCCGGCGTCAAGAATTTCTTCCACGTCCTGATAACGCTTGGGATGCCTCGCGCCCGGAATATTGGTGTGAGCCAATTCGTCGACCAAAACAAGCTTGGGTTTGCGTTTTAAAATGGCATCCAAATCCATTTCCTCGAAATTCAAGCCGCGATAGTCGATTTTCTGCCGCGGCACGATTTCCATTCCTTGCGCCAAAGCCTGGGTTTCGCTGCGTTGATGCGTCTCGACAATGCCAATAATGGCGTCGGTTCCGTCGTTCAATTTCGATTTTGCCGCGCTAAGCATCGAATAGGTTTTTCCCACGCCTGGAGCCGCGCCGAGAAAAATTTTCAATTTGCCTGCGCGTTCGTTATTGGCTTCTTTAAGCAACGCTTCGGGGGAAGGGCGATTTTCTTCGTCTGTCATGGAACTGCAGGGGGCGTGTCAGGAATGAGGGGCAAAAGGTCAAGCGCGCGATTAATG
>CAZQOE010000057.1:0-9161 GCA_964594935.1 uncultured Rhodospirillaceae bacterium
GATTCGCCGGCGCGGCCTTATGCTCGTTCTGTCCTCGCCCTCGGGCGCCGGAAAAACGACCCTGTCGCGCCGTCTGCTGGAAAACGACAAGGAAATTGCCCTTTCGGTTTCCGTCACGACGCGCGCGCCACGCAAAGGGGAAACCAACGGAATCGATTACACGTTCGTCGATACGACGGAATTCAACCTGATGGTTAACCGCGACCAGCTTCTCGAACACGCGAAGGTTTTCGGAAATTACTACGGCACGCCGCGCGCTCCCGTCGAAGCGGCGCTGGCGAAAGGCCGCGACGTTTTGTTCGATATCGATTGGCAGGGCACGCAACAACTTGCGGAAAAAGCGCGCGATGATCTTGTGAGCATCTTCATCCTTCCGCCATCGTGGATTGAGCTCGAAAATCGCCTGAAAAAGCGCGCACAGGATAATTCTTCCGAAATAATTAACCGCATGGCCAAAGCGGCGGACGAAATGAGCCACTGGGCAGAATACGATTACGTGATCGTCAATCGCGACCTCGAGCAATCGGTCACGGCGCTCCGCGCGATTTTGCTTGCCGAAAGATTGAAGCGCCAACGGCAAATCGGTCTCTCCGACTTCATCGGCGGCCTTCAAGCGGGGCAATAATCAGGACGGCTGAAACACGGGAAGTCTTTTGGCAAGTTGTTCGTCGTGTTCAAGGATAAGTTTTCGAAACTGATCGCATATTTTCAGGTCTTTTTGGTCTTCTGTTTTATCAAGACGAATGACTTTTCCGTTTGGTTGAGAAACGTCCCCATAAAAGGCCCAGTCGGGTGTAAGAGAATATGTCTTGCGAGGACATTCGCCGGTGAAAAGGGAAGCGACAACGATGGCGTTTTCGCGATCATATTCGAAAATATTTATGTCCCAGCCGTTCAAATTGCCCGCATCGATAATCGCCACAACAATCCGGTTGTTTGTTACCTCGATCTCGGCAGGTCTCCATTTATTATCGGCAGACATAATATTTCTCCCCGTTATCGCTTCAAATAGGCCTTTTACGACTAGCAACAAAAACGGCTCCTCTCAAGACGAGTTTTGCCTTTCCCCGACTTACGTTCTTTCTCGTTAACCCATTTTTTCTCTGGCCCTATATGTCGAAAATGCGTAATTATTGATTCTCGAAATTGATCGACTCGCGTTTTCAAACGGAAGTTTCGGAAAGGCCAACAATGCAATACACGCTTAAAGAGCTCGCCAACGTCTTCAAGGTTGTCAAAGAGGCCAATGATAACTTCAACAAGCTTCCTTTTGATTTGGACGCTGCGGTCAGTTCCAAAATAAGCGCCGAGGAACGCGAAGATTACAGGGATGAATTCCGCCGAATCTGGAATATTGCCACGATCCGTCAGACGCCGGAAAATATTGTCGATTTTTTAAAGCTCCATGAAGACAGGCTTGTCCGTTATACGCGCACGTTAAGGGATGATGAGTTAATCAGGATGCACCCCGTTGAAAAGCTGAAACCGAAAGACATCGCAATCCTTCGCGATCTCGGCCTCACGATACTCGCAGGAGTCCTCGAAAGAGGCATGCCGATAAAATATGCCTCGCCGCAACAACCTGCGATAAAAGCTCAAGGTGCGGCCCCCTCGGAACCCGCCCCTTGAAATACACGCTGAAAGACCTTTCCCCTTTTTCCGAGGTGGTAAGCGTATCCAGCCACCGCTTCAACCATTTCCCTTCATGGCTGCAGGACGAAATACGCAACCAAATGACGCACGACGAAATAATGTCGCTGCTCTCCTATCTTGAAGACAGGGTTTCCCTTTATAAAGCCAGCGGCGAATTCGTCGAAACGCCCGAGATCATCGTGGATGTCCTTAAACATTGGGAGATTCTGCACGGCTATTTCGAACGCGCCATTCCGCGCGATCAACTTTTTCATTTATATCCGGTTGACCATCTCAAACCCGAACACGTCAAAATTTTACGCGATCTCGAATTGCCGAAACTCGCGCAAGCCATTGAAGACGGGCTTGCCTCACGCGCCAAGGGACCGGAAACGCCCTATTCGTGGAACGACCTCGCGCCGATCGCCGAGGCCGCCAGAATGAGCAGCCAAAGATATTTCCGACTCCCTCCCGAACTTATAGAAAAAGTCTTCGCCAAACAGCCGGATGAGACAGTAAAACGCTTCAACGCCAGCGCCGAACGCGCGGGCAGAATAATGGTTTTATCGGATTTTGCTCGAAACCCCGACATCCTCGTCGAACGCCTTAGAAATCACGAAACCTTGCACGGTTTTTTTGAAAACGACCTGCCGGAATCTAAGTGGGCCTCGCTGTATCCAGCCGATGGATTAACCTCCAAACATATAGAAATTTTGCGCGCGCTCGGCCTGCCGAAAATCGCGCAAGCATTTGAAAATTCCCTGAAGGCGAAACAAGCCGCGCCGGAACCGATGATGATAAAAAAAGACATCGCGACGAGAAAATCAGGTTTTCGCAGAAGAACGACGCCTTATAGCCGATCACCGGCATGACGCGTCTGCAGACCGCGTTTACAGAACCCAACATCAAATAATTTAAGCTATGCGTTCGCGGCTTGCTGCAGGGCATCGATTGCCTGCGCGACCTGCGTCTGTTGCTTCGCTTCCGCATCGTGAATATCGTTCGCGGCTTCGCGTTCATACGGCAAGGCTTCGATTTCGCCCCTGCCCCCCGTCACGACCAATTCGACGAGTTTCCCTGCAGGCGTAAAGCAGCCGCAAACCAAAGGTCCGCCGCGTCCGCAACCGCCGTCCAACGTTACGGCTTGGTCATCAAGATCGGCGCCGCCGTTGACGGAATCGAACCCGCGCACGATGCGGGTATAAGAAGCTTGCGCGCGACCCGTGACGCGGAACGGAGCTGCCGTCCACCATAAAGCCTCGCCCTGATCGTCGAGCGAACGCGCCGGATCGAAGCTGGCGGGAACAAAAAGCATCCGCTTCTGATCCGAATTGGGATTTGCATAAGCCGCGCGGCGCATCGAGAACATAAGCTTCTCGTGTCCGGGGGTGTTGCGCTGTAAAGAACGCAGATGGTTTGTCCAGCGCGTAATGGCCAAGCTTCCGGCGCGCGCGACGGAACGCGTATCGGTAATGCTGACGCCGTACAGGCGCAAATAGGATTCCACGCCCGACGCCAGAAGCTTTTCCAAAGCCTGGTGCGGCAACGGCGCAAACTGAAGACGAAGCAAACGTTGCCATGCTTCTTCGGCGGGGCCGCGCAGGAAAACGATGTCGGAGGCCTCGACGCCCATCTTGCAAAGCAAGGCGGAACGGAAAACGAGGATTTCTTCCATGACGGCGGCATTATTGCGGGATTCGACGCCCAGATAATTGCCGAGGTAAACAAGGCGGTCGCGGACCGAAAAGCGGGATGCAATGTGATCGTGAAGGGTGGAAAGCCTGTCGATATCACCATGGACGGCAGCGACGGCCCAGATACGGCGCGGCGCGCCTAATTCGGCAAATTTTTCGTTCACGACCTGAGACTTTCATTAAGAACGCGTTAACCTGATTAACGTTTGAGCACGCGAATCAGGCTAAAAGCAATGATTCGATTCTCCAACCGCTTATTTTTATTGAATACCAAACACCCCGTCGGGATGAAACTAATAAACGCAGTTGAAAGCAAAAAAACCGGTTGTTAGTTTGTCCTGAATTTAACGGAGATAATAATGTCTGACACAGCGGCCTTGATGCGCAGATATCGCGGCCACATTTGCAAAACGGTTGATTTTTCCAACCGGCCCCCGAATTATCCCTTTATCGGCGTCTCTTTTGTCAACCTGCCGGGCGAAGGACTTGTGGATATCAGAGAAGGAAAAATGTTTCTCCGGTACGTTCCGCGTTTTTCGCCGCCACTTACCCACAAAGATGAAACAAAGGTGAAAGGCCACCTAAAGAAAATATTTAAGGAAACCGGCATAACCGTTTTGACGCCAACGGAAATTTCTTCGTCCACGCAGGACGAAACGTCCATTACTTTCTTTGTCCCCGACCGCTTCAGAAAAGAATTTCTTGAAACGATCAAGACGCTGCACAAACAATACGCGCAGCCCGAGATATCCTAACAACGAATATGCATAAAACGGCTGCAAGCCTCTTGAACGTTGGCGCGGCTGTTAAATACGGACAAACGGAAATACCCCTCGCCTTTCGCGCCGAAGCCGCTTCCGGGAGTCACGACGATGCCCGCGTTTTTCAATAACTGCGAGAACGTGTCCCAGCTCGACATGTTCGGAAAGCCTTTGACCCACAGATAAGGCGCATCGACCCCGCCGGAAAACTTCCACCCGCCGCGTTCCAAGGCCATCGAAAAAAGCCTCGCGTTTTCCAGATAAAAATCCGTCAGCGCTTTGACCTGCGCCCTGCCTTCGTCAGAATACAAAGCTTCGGCCGCTCTCTGCACGGGATACGCGACGCCGTTGAACTTCGTCGATTGCCTGCGGAACCAAAGAGCGTTTAGCGGTTGCGTCTTGCCGTCGCGCCGACGGCCCATGACGGTTTTAGGGATAACGCAAAAGCCGCAACGTAATCCCGTGAAACCGCCGCTTTTGGAAAAACTGCGCATTTCGACGGCGCATTCCAATGCGCCGGGAATTTCAAAAATCGATTTTGGCAAACCCGGCGTCCGCACGAAAGATTCATACGCCGCATCGAAAAGGATGACCGCGCTGTGCTTCTTCGCATAGGCGACCCACCAGGCCAATTGCTTATGCGTTGCGACAGCGCCCGTCGGATTGTTAGGAAAACACAGATAAATCAAATCGGCAGGCGCATCGGGCGGCGCAGGAACAAAACCGTTCTCGGCCGTGCAGTTCAAAAAACATACGTCGGCGTTTCCGGCCATGATGTTGGTGTCGGCATAAACGGGATAAACGGGATCGGGCATCAGAATGCGGTTGCCGTGGCCGAGGATGTCGAGAAAATTGGCGCAATCGCATTTGCTTCCGTCGGAAACAAAAATCTCGTCATCGGCGATATTTATGCTGCGCGAACGATAATCGTTTTCCGCGATGGCATGGCGCAAAAAATCGTATCCCGCTTCAGGCCCGTAGCCGCGGAACGTCTCGCGCACCGACATTTCGTCCACGGCCTTATGCAAAGCCGCGATAGCGGCGGCGGGTAACGGCTCGGTCACGTCGCCGATACCGCAACGGATAATGTTGGCGGCTTTCTTGGGGTTTTCCTTACGATACGCTTCGACCCGCCGCCCGATTTCGGCAAACAGATAATTTTCGGAAAGCTTCAAGAAATTTTCGTTGATGAACGCCATAAGCCTGGTCTCTTTTCCAATTAAAAACGCCACCCCAACATGTGAGGCGGCGTTTTAATCTTAGCCGAAGTTTTACTTCGACAAAACGATTTCGGCACGGCGGTTTTGCGCTTCGCGCACGCCGTCGGTCGTGGGAACCAGCAAGCCATTCTTGCCGACGCCCGTATCCTTGACGTTCGCATCGCTGACGCCAAGTTTCGCAAGCTCGGCCTTGACGGCAGCCGCGCGGCGCGCGGACAGCCCAAGGTTATACGCTTCCGTGCCCATCGTGTCGGTGTGGCCGGTCACGACGATCTTTGCGAAGCCGTCCTTTTTGAATTCCTTGGCGGCGGCGGCAACGATGTTCTTGGCTTCAGGCGTTAACACGGACTTATCGAAGTCGAAGAAGACGGTGAAGTTCTGCGCTACTGCGGCAACAGGAGCCTTAACGGCTGCGCGCGGCGCAACGACAGGAGCCTCAACCGCACGAACCTCGTGTTCCTCGGCGCCGAAGCTATAGCGAACGCCGACGATAAGGTTCTGCGAAGCGTTGCTGATACGGCCCTTGGTTCCGCCGGTGTATGAGGTCTTGGGGTCGAACGAGGCGATATAACGGTAATCGGCGGTAACGGCCCAATTCTCGTCGATCTGCGCCGCGACGCCGACGATGCCCTGATACGCGCCGACAATCTCTTCGCCTTTCAGGCGGCCCGTCGAGTTGCCGACGTTGTTCACGTTGACGAAGTCAACGCCGAACCCGGCGCCGATATAGGGGGTCAGCAAGGATTTGTTGTCGAAGTCATAATAGACGTTGGCAAACAAAATCCTGTTGGTGATGTGCCCGAAGCCATGGCTTCCGTTGAACGTCGTCGTGTTGATCTGGTTGTGATAAAATTCGACGGCAGTCCGAATGCTGTTATCGAAAGCATAACCCACAGCTATCGAAGAAGAAAAGTTTGTGTTTTCGTCAGTTCCCTTTGTTTTCGCCCCGCCCGCATACATCGTAGGATCTACGGGAAAAGCGACGCCGACGCCGAGCGCGGCATACCATCCGGGAGTTGTCTTTGCTTGCGCGGCAGGAGCCAGAAGAAGCGCGGCTGTCAACGCGATAAGGGAAACGGAAATCTTTTTCATGTCTTGCTCCTTGAAAATGCGGGATTTGGAAAACCCATACCACCATCGGGGAGTCTTTGCAAAAAACTTAGTCAAAAGAACGAGCTTGATTATAAAAGCGCTTGTAATTGCTCAATAAATTGTTGTTCAGAAGCGCGCCGTTGGCGTGCTAGAAAGGCCCTGCCAGACGGTCGGATGATCGCGGGCTCCGCAAGGGGCGCGAGGAAAGTCCGGGCTTCAGGGGAAAAGGGTGCCGGATAACGTCCGGTTAGGGCGACCTAAAGGAAAGTGCCACAGAAAAAAGACTACCCGTTCGCAAGATCGGGAAAAGGTGAAAAGGTGCGGTAAGAGCGCACCGCGTTTCTGGCGACAGAAACGGCATGGAAAACCCCACCCGAAGCAAGACCGAATAGGAGCCGCAAAAGCGTATACCGCGTTCTTTTTGGACGCCCGTACGCGGCGCCTTCCCCGCGCGCGGCTCGGGTTGGTTGCTCGAGGCGTTCGGCAACGAACGTCCTAGATGAATGATCGTCCGCCGCACGCAAGTGCGTCGACAAAACCCGGCTTACAGACCGTCTGGCTTTTTTCTACTTCGCGTCGCGGATAATCTTCAGCAACGGTTCATGGATTTCCGAATTGCTCGCGACAAGCGAGCCTGTTTTCAAAATATCGGCGCCCGGCGCGATGGGCGAAACAAAGCCGCCTGCTTCGCGCACCAGAAGCATCCCCGCCGCGCAATCCCACGCGCCGAGGCCTTCTTCCCAAAACCCGTCGTAGCGTCCTGCCGCAACGTACGCAAGGTCAAGCGCGGCCGCGCCCCAACGCCTGACGCCCGCGACTTGGGGCATTACGGTTTCAAACTGCTTCAGGAAATTCGGGCGCTTGTGCATGATGCCCTTGAACGGCGCGCCTGTCGCAATCAGGCAATCCGAAAAATCGCGCCGTTTCGACACGCGCAGACGTTTGCTGCTCGTGTAGGCACCCATTCCCTTTTCGGCCCAGAACGTTTCGTTCTTGATGGGGTCATAGACAAGCGCGGCAATCATCTCCCCTGCCCGTTCGGCGCCGATGGAAATCGCCCAATGCCCGAGCCCGTGCAGAAAATTCGTCGTTCCGTCCAAGGGATCTATAATAAAGCGCTCGGCTTTGCCGGACGTATCGGCTTCGTTGTCTTTTTCTTCCATCAAAAAACCGAAGTCGGGCCGCGCCGCGCTCAACTCTTCGCGCAAAATCTTCTGCGCGTTAAAATCGGCGTTGCTGACAAAATCCGAAGGTCCTTTGCGCGACACTTGCAGGTTTTCGACTTCGCCGAAATCGCGCACCAGTCCCTTGGCCGCTTTTTCGGCGGCCTTGAACATCACATTCATCAGTGGAGAACGTACAGGCATTTTGTCTTTCAGTTAGTCTTTGGCGCGTTCGACGTACGAACCATCCGACGTATTCACGACCACGCGCACGCCCGCGCCGATAAACGGCGGAACCATGACGCGCACGCCGTTCGACAACTTTGCGGGCTTATACGAAGACGAGGCGGTCTGTCCCTTCACGACGGGATCGGCCTCGACCAATTCGAGCGTCACGGTCTGCGGCAATTCGACCGACAAGGCCTTGCCCTCATAGGTCATAACTTTACAGACCATGCCTTCCGTCAAAAATACGGCGGGATCGCCGATGATGTCCTTGGGAATCGTCAGTTGTTCGAAATTTTCCTGATCCATGAACGTATAATCGTCGCCAGCCGAAAACAGATACTGCATTTCATGTTCCTGCAACTGGACCCGTTCGATGGTTTCCTGTGTGCGAAAACGGACGTTCGTCTTGACGCCCGCGCGGACGTCGCGCATTTCGACCTGAATGATGGCGTTTCCCTTGCCCGGAATCATGATTTCGCTTTTCATAACGGACCATAATTTGCCGTTATAATCGACGACGTGGCCTTTGCGGAGCGTATTGGCATCAACTTGCATGTTTCAACTATGGGCTAGAGTTTATCGGCGCCCGTGCGCCAAGGTGGAGGGAGATAGCATCTGGAAGTTAAAATCGCAATAAAATCCCTATTTACCAATAAAAAACCGCCGCACGGGCATTTCCCGCGCAGCGGTTTTCATTAACCTAAGAACTTTAAGTTCTTATTGATCTGATTCCATCGTTTCTTCCGGAACAACTTCTTCAACATTCTTCTTATTGTGATGCTTTTTGACGTGTTTCTTAACGTGTTTTTTTGCATGCTTCTTAACATGTTTCTTGGAATGATCCTTTACAGAAGGCTCTGCAGGAGTCGCGGAATCTGCAGGCGTGGCAGGTACGCCCGGACCGCCAGGAATCGCCGGAGTCGCCGGAATGGCGGGAACAGCGGCCTCTTGAGCCAAAACGGGGCCAGCGACCAGCGCGGCAACCAGCGCCATGGCAACGAGAAGTTTTGTCGAACGCATGAAAGTATCCTTTCCTTGGGTTTAAGCCGCGACTCGAAAGAGCCGCAGGAAAAAGCAAAACACGAGAGCATGGCAAAAAAGAGGCGTCAATCTGTTTTCTCCATGAATAAGGGGCTTTCGGGCTATGTCAAAAATGCCGCAGAGAGCATTTATATTGTGTTTATTGGCACGTTCCCTACATATAGATATTGCGACTCAAAAGAGCCCCAGTTAAACATCTCTGTTCGTCCCTTTGTGATTTTATTAGGAGTTTCTTATGTCGCGCCTGTTTCGTTCCGCATTCCTTACTCTGGCTCTGCTGGTTCCGGTTTTCGCGGTTACTTCGCAGTCCTTGGCCGCAGACGCTCAGGC
>CAZQOE010000058.1:0-9085 GCA_964594935.1 uncultured Rhodospirillaceae bacterium
ATTTCCCGATACGACGGAAAGTGGCGTATGAATTTCGGCGATGCATTTCAAGACGGCTTGGCAGATAAGATCCATATGCGAAAGCTTTTCGATGCGCGCGGCGGAATCTCCCGCTTCCGATTCATTAAGAATATAACGGAACAGCCCGCAGGATTTAGCCAATCCCGTCAACATAATGCCGCGCGGAGTCGGAACGTCTTCGCTGTAAAGGGTGCTCAAAAGGCGGGAGCGGGCGATGCGCAGTTCATCTTCGTTAATCGCTGAACCGCGCTTAAACCCGAGCATCCAGAAGGAAAGCGATTTTTGATTGCGGATAATTCCCCTTTTTTCGAGGCGGCGTAAGCCTTTTTCACGAAGGGCCGGGCCTTCGTCGCCGATCTGCCGCAGCCAATAGGCGATGGGATGGGGCATCAGGACAGGGGCCAAAGAAATCAATTGCAATACAGGGTCGAGAATTTCGTCGCCCGTCGGAGTCGGATCGATGGGGAACATGTCCCGCATGTCGTTATCGATGCGGTTGCGGAGGGTCAGATCCATCAATACGGCCCCCGCCGTGGCAAGGTTCAAAGCGTTAATATCCAAGGAATGCAGTTTGCCCGTCTCTTCATCCAGAGCCAGAAGCAAAAAGTCCTCAAGCAACGTCAGGGGGGCGCCGTTAACCATGGGAGCAAGCTACCAAAAGAGGGAACGCCTTAAAAGAAATAAATGAAGAAAAACAAGTTGGAAGTTTATTGAAATTGCTTAGAGAACTTTGCCGACGAGCGCGCCGACTCCCGCCGTTACCGTCATCGCCAGCGCGCCCCAGAAGGCGATGCGCAATGTGGGCTTGAGCGGTTTGGCGGCTCCGGCTCCGGCGCTGAAGGTGCCCAGAAGGGCCAGAAAGACCAGACATGAGGAGAAAACGACCGGCACAATGTGCTTTTCGGGCGCGGCGAGCATGGCAATAAGCGGAAGGGCCGCCCCCAAAGTGAACGCCGCCGCTGATGAAAGGGCGGCCTGCACGGGCCTTGGGGTTGTAATTTCGTTGATGCCGAGCTCGTCGCGGGCGTGAGCGCCCAGCGCGTCTTTTTTCATAAGCTGGATGGCGACCGTCCGCGCCACGGGATATTCAACTCCGCGCGCGACGTAAATCTGGGCCAGTTCCTCGGTTTCGAAATCCCAGTCGTCGGCGAGTTCCTGTTTTTCGCGCGTGAGGTCGGCGAATTCGATATCGGATTGCGAGCTGACCGAAACGTATTCACCCGCCGCCATCGACAAGGCTCCTGCTATCACGCCTGCGACGCCCGCCGTGATGATTTCGCTTACGGTGCTGGGGGCCGACGCGACGCCGACGATCAGGCTGGCCGTCGAGATAATTCCGTCATTCGCGCCAAGAACGGCTGCGCGAACCCAGTTGCTGCGGCCGACGCAATGTTTTTCGGGGCAATGGACGGCACAAGTCATTTTAAAACCGGAACGATGATGAAACGCCTGATAATAACAGAATTTAACCGCCTGTCATAACTTCCTTTGCTTTGAAAATAGGGGGTGTGTTAAATATAAATTGACAACATGCAGATAACTTTGGGTTTTCTCGATACCCAACTCTCAAACCGCAGCGCCCATGCTTTTGAAGCTATACCGCTTTCTGACAAAACTCGGCGAACCCCTTGTTCGCGCTTACTTGCGTTTCCGCCGCTGGAAGGGCAAGGAGGATGCGCAGCGTTTTTCCGAGCGTTTCGGGTATGCGTCGCAGCCAAGGCCGCGCGGGCATCTGATTTGGTGCCATGCCGCAAGCGTCGGCGAGGCGTCGTCATTGCTTTTGCTGATCGAGAAAATTCACCAGCAATATCCGAATATGTCGATTGTCCTGACGACGGGGACCGTCACGGCGGCGAGTATGATCGAAAAGCGGCTGCCGTCCTATGCCATCCATCAGTACGCGCCCGTCGATCTTGTTTCCAGCGTCACGCGGTTTCTGGACACATGGAAGCCCAAGCTTGCCATCTGGATTGAATCCGAGCTTTGGCCCAATACGCTTGCGGCCCTTCGCGAACGGAATATCACGGGAATTTTACTCAACGCCCGCATGTCGGAAAAGTCGTTCAGAAACTGGTACCGGTTTAAAGGTTTTGCGAAACAGTTGCTTTCGACTTTCCGCCTTGTCCTTGCCCAGACCGAAGCCGACAGAAGCCGTTTTATCGCGCTGGGTGCCCGGCCGGTTAAATGCATCGGAAACCTTAAGTATGTCTCGGTTCCTTTGCCGTTCGATGCGCAGGAACTGGAGCGCATGCGCGAGGATGCAGAAGGCCGGTTCCTTTGGCTTATGGCTTCGACGCACGAAGGCGAGGAGAAGATAGCCATCGAGACGGATCGCGCTTTGGCGACGCGGCATCCGCGCCTTTTGACCGTCATCGCGCCGCGCCATCCCGTCAGGGGAGACGAAATCGAAGAACTGATTAAATCGCACGGCCTGACCGCTCGCGGGGCGAACGCATAACGGCGGAAACGCAAGTGTATCTCGCCGATACGGTGGGCGAAATGGGGCTGTTTTACGCCTTATGCCCCATCACGGTTTTGGGCGGGTCTTTTGCCGGAACGGGCGGCCATAATCCCATAGAACCCGCGCAGTCGGGGTCGGCCGTCGTGTTCGGGCCATCGATGTTCAATTTTTCCGAAGTCGCGCGGGAATTCATCGCCAACAACGCCGCCGTTCAGGTCGAGGACGCCCAAGGGATTTCCCCTGTCGTCGATCGTTTGTGGATGGATTTGGCCGAACGCGACCGGCAGACCCGCGCCGCGCAGTTGCTCGCCGACCAGAAACGCACTATCCTCTCCCGCATCATGATCGAGATGGCTCCGTTTCTAAAATAAATAATGAAAACCCCGCGTTTCTGGTATCCGTCGCAAGGCGACCGCGTGTCGATGCTTAAGGCGTCGCTGCTTACGCCCTTGTCTTATTTATTCGTCGCGGCGACGTGGCTTCGCCGGATATTCGCAAGTTCCTATATCGCGCGCGTGCCGATGGTCTGCGTCGGCAATGTCGTCGCGGGCGGCGCGGGAAAGACGCCGACGGCTTTGGCGCTCGTCAGAATTCTAAAGAACCGTGGGCAAAAGCCCGTTTTCGTGACGCGCGGCTACGGCGGCAAAGGGTTTTTGACGTGCGTCGATCCCGCGCGCCATAAAGCCGCCAATGTCGGCGACGAAGCGCTTCTTTTGGCCGCCGTCGCTCCGACGTGGGCGGGAAGAGACCGCGTCCGCGCCGTGCAGGACGCCGAAGTGAACGGCTCGGTCATTATCGTCGACGACGGGTTGCAGAATCCGTATCTCGCGCCCCATACGTCAATCCTTGTCGTCGACGGAGATTCCGGCCTCGGCAACGGGCACATCATTCCCGCGGGGCCGTTACGCGAGTCCTTCGAAGCCGCCGTTGGCCGCGCCGACGCGATGGTTCTGATAGGGGAGAGCGACAGGCAAAATCTGGCCGCGCGCGTGGACATTCCGGTTTTCCGCGCGAAAATCGAGCCTAATCTGCCTTTGGGATTCCCGAGGTTCGGAAGGTTTGTCGCGTTTGCGGGGCTTGCGCGGCCCGAAAAGTTTTTTGCCACCGCGCAGGCTTTGGGGCTCGAGATCGTCAGCGCCCGCGAATATCCCGATCATCATGCTTATTCCGAGATGGATATCGACGCGTTGCGCCTTGAGGCAGAAGAGCTGGGCGCGAACCTTCTGACGACCGAAAAAGACGCCGTGCGCCTGCCGCCGATTTTCCGCAACGAAGTTGTCGTCCTGCCCGTGCGGCTGACTTTCACCGAGCCGGGGGCCGAAAAGGCGCTGGCCGATTTGATGCTGGGAAAAAAGGGTTAGAGTTTCGACTTATAAAACAAATCGGATTCCGCATAAACTTTCTTTCGCTGCGCGAAAAGAAAGTTTTGCGGAATGACCGTGCCATTATGGCTTAATAATGTGAAGATTATGGAAAGCCGTTATGCGGGATTTCGGATAAAGTGGATGACACTTTCTTGCCGATAACTGAGCGGCTTGGCGGCGTCGGCCTTGTTACAGAGGTCTCGGCCTGTTTTCTATACGCCGCTTCTTTATATTCTGACGCGATGTTGGGAATATTTTTGTCCGTCAGATCAACGCATACTCTCTCATCGAAAAGGCCTTTCCCTTGGTCTTGCTTTCTGCATTTATCGACATACCATTCGGTCACATGCGGGGGGAGGGGAACGCTTTTGATTATTTCCTGAAGTCCATATTGATCCGAGAGGGTGAGATTAATCTGCGTCGATCCGTTCCTGTTTTCTTCCGATGCATACTGATTTGGGCCACACCTAAAAGCTTGGCCGCGAAATAAGAAAGATTTGCCGTCGGGAGTGCGAATGTTCGTAAGAAGATACATAATTTCTCCTATAAAATGGATGAAATATAGGATGAATTATAACGTTCAAAAAACAAAAGGCAACGATGCGCACTTAAAACGGAAATGTGGTTAATTCACATGCGCGGGCCGCGTTATTCAGAAAAAAAGGAACAACCAGGTTTTTTTAGCCGAGAGAAGGAGATGCCGAACCCGGGCAGGGCGCTCTAGCGCCGCCGAGATTCGGTTGCGAAAAAAGCGGTTCTTCCTTGGTCGCCTCTTTATACGCCGCCATAATGCCGGGGATGTTTTCTTTTGTCAGGTCAGCGGACGGAAGGCCTTCCTTTATGCATTTATCGCAATACCAATCGGCAACGCGAAACGGGATGTCGATATGAACATAACTTTTGGTTTCTATGAGGTCGCACGAGATTGACGTAATAACGTCGTCAGCATTTCCATGCAAAACATAAGTTCCTGCGGAGGCGCGGTAGTATCTGCGAGGAACTCGTTTATCGGTTGAAAACGAAAATTTAATGGCGATATCGCTCATGACTATCCCCTTTAAAAATCATAATGGGACGATTCTAGGCGGCGGGGGAAGAAATAACAACGGGGAAGGAAAACGTGGTTAATGATAGCGTTTCGTCCTCAAATCTTTACGTATTTACCCCGGTTGTGGCGCCGTTAGAAAAGAAGAAACAATGTTTCGGATTTCGCGACACATGCGAATTTCTTCGAGCAAGGCCGTCTTGTTCTCGCGGGTCGCATCAATGCACTTCATGCCGCCATTGATCATCCCCCATTGTATGGTGGAGGCGACGATGCCACGCAGCTTTTGTTCTTGCTGCATTTCTTGAAGAACGTCGGATTCGTGAGCCGCGGCCTTGTCGAGCAATTCGTTTGCGAGTTTTTCGGTTTCCGCATGATTGAGTATCGAAGCCATCACGGGATGAAACGGTCCCTGCCGCAGTTGATCAAAATAGTGGTATCCTGCCGCAATGCCGTTGCGCCGCGCGATTTCGTATTTGGAGGGGGCTTTCGTTGAAACGGATTTGGAACGGCCGTTCGAGATGTCAAATCTGTTCCCAAATGATTCAGGGGGCAGGCTGATGACCTCAATAATTTTTTTTGTAAAAATATTGTGGCGTCTTTCAAAGTCGGCAAGAAGGGATTCTTCCGTTTCATTCGAATAGAGGATTTGTTCGGGCAGGTCCCCCGTTGACGAGGCGCTAAGATTACAATTGGACATAATAACTTCTACAAAAGATACAATTTGATAATATTAATTACCGCGTTCCGCTGATTTTGACGGGTTCGAGGCTTGCCAGTTCGAGGCTCTTCGCCGAGGCGCGGCGCATCAGGCCGTTGGTCACGACGCGGGGCCATTGGCCTTGGGCCAGAGCCGCCATGGCGTTGTCCGGCTGCGACAGGCGCGCACGGTACATCCAGTAATGCAGCATGACCTGTTCGACGTAGTCGCGGGTTTCGCGGGCCGGAAGGCCTTCGATGAACAGAAGCGGGTCGGAGCGGTCGCCGGTCGCAAGCCAGCGGGCGAGATTTCCCGGGCCCGCGTTGTAGGCGGCCAGCAGGAAGAGCAGGTTGTCGCCGATGTGGGCTTGCTCGGACAGGATGCGGACGTATTTTTGCCCCATGCCGACGTTGACCACGGGATCGAACAGGCGGTCGGAGCAATTGGCCTTTACCCCGCGTTCGAGCTTGCTTTCATTCGCGATGTGGCGCGCCGTCGAAGGCATAATCTGCATCAGGCCGCACGCGCCGCGCGAGCTGACCGCCACCGGGTCGAACTGGGATTCATGGCGCATAATCGCGTATATCAAGGCGCGATCGACCGAAAATCCGCTCGCCGGTTGCCATGGGGGAAGGGGGTACTGCGCTGCGTCGAGGGGCTTGCCGTTCCTGACGGAAGCGACGCCGCTTAACTGGAGAATAAGGGAGGGCATGCCCGCTTTTTCGGCCAGAGCCAGAGCCGCTATCCGCGTTTCGCGGGGGCCATTCGACAAAAGGCGGCGCAATTGGTTTTCGGCCAGATCGCTGCGCCCGACCTGAACCAAGGCCAAAGCCCGCCACCCGAAAGGCTGGGACGCCAGCAGGGAAATATGCTTGGCATCCAATTCGGGCATCTTCCACGAACGCTCGACCTGACGGCCCATTAGATGGGAGGCCATCGCGCCATAAAATGTCTGAGGATATTTGGACGCTTCGGCCAGCCAATAATAGGCGTGGGTTTTGTCTCCGAGGCGGCTTGTCGCGCGGTACGCCCAGTAGGCGGCTGCCGACTGGTTCCAGCGCGAAAGGCCGCCTGTTTCGGCAAGTTCGGCGAAGGAACGGGCGGATGTGCCGAAATCGTTCTGTTTCCAGGCCGAAAGGCCTTCGATCCAGAGCCCGAGGGGGGCGCCGGACGCGGCGGCTATTTTTGCCATCGGGCGGGCACTTTCGGTATCGCCGTCGTAGAAAAAGGCGGCTGCGATGCGGCTGGCCACGTCATTCGCGTGAGTTAAAGGCAAGGATTTCCGGTTAAGGGCCGAAGCCAGAAGCGCGCGGGCTTTAGCCGGATCGTGGCGGCGCAAGGCGGCGTTGATCTCGGACTTGGCGGCGTTCTTGAAAGAAACTTTCGCGTTATCGTTAACGCTGCGGAAGCCGGAAGGGTAGCTGCCTCCGTCGTTGCCTTCCCATTCGTCTACGGACATCGGCTTTTCAATTCGAGCCGCAGAAAAACCGGCTATCCCTTTGGTTCGCGCATAAATCGCCTCGGCTTCCGGCAGGGACGAATACAGAGCCATCCATTGCTTGGCTTCTTCCATTGTCGGGGCGCGGCGCATATAGCGGTCTGCCAGAACATGGCCGACAAGCCGTTTGTCCGCAACCTGAGCGAGCGCTTTGTCGGCGAAAGTCCAGTCGGCTTTTTCTTGCGCGGCTAAGGCGGCGCGATACAAGGCCGCATCTGTATCCGACAACACATCGCTTTCGCTATGCTTGAAGGGGGCCCTTGTCAGAGGTGAACCATGCGGCGGCAGATCGGATTGAAGCAGCCATACGGGCGCCGCGTCCAAATGGGTGCTGGAACTCAGACCCCAAAAGACGAGCGCCATCGCCGCCAGTTTTGGCAGACGACGCAAAGTTTGTTCTTTGACCGAAACATTGTTCATTCGAGAGGCTCTAGGGGCGAAACCAAATTTGAGCAAGCGAAATCGAAGCCAAAATTTTAATAAATAAAATTTATTTGTTGTTTTTCAATTAGTTGATTTCAGACAGGCGTTTTTTGAGCAATAAAATGTCGTTCCACGCTTGACGTTTTGCCGATCCCTGACGCAGCAGGTAGGCGGGATGGTAAATGGGAAGACAAGATATAGATGTATCGGTATCCCCATTGGATGGCGGCTTGTAGGTTGTCCAGCGGCCCCGAATCTTCGTAATTCCTTCGGTTGTCCGAAGAAGCGTTTTAGCCGCGACGCCGCCCAAAAGAACTAAAATCTTTGGCTTTATCAAGGCAATATGGCGTTCAACGAAGGGAAGACATGCGGCGATTTCGGCATCCGTCGGTGTGCGATTGCCCGGCGGCCGCCAGAACAGGACGTTCGATATATAAATGTCTTTCCGGGCCATGCCTGCCGCCGCGAGCATCCGGTCGAACAACTGGCCGCTGACGCCGACGAAGGGTTTTCCCTGCCGGTCTTCGTCTTCCCCCGGGGCTTCGCCGATAAACATGACGGGCGATGCTGGGTTTCCGTCGGAAAAGACGAGGTTCATGGCCGTCGAACGCAGGGCGCATCCGTCGAATTTTAGAAGTTCGGCCTTGAGCTCGTCGACGGTTCGGGCGGACGGGGCGTAGGCCGAGGCGGGCGCGGCGGGGGATTGCGCCAATCTGACGGGGGGCGGCGAATCCGGTATTGCGGCCGGCGCCGGTTTCTGCCCCGTTTCCCATTTTGCGAGACACGGCGTTTCGCCGACGGGTTCGTCGGCCCCGATCTCGGCTTGCCATTCCAGATCGGCAAACATTTGTTGCGGATTCGTCATGAATTTTGTCTAGCAGCTATGCGCCGACACTTCCATATTTAAACAATCAGGGTTAACGCGGGCAATCGTCCGGGCCTGCGACTTTTTGGAGGCCGTCCAACTCGGCTCCATAATTTTTAGGCATGCAGATCATGTTGGTAGAGACGAGGTTTTCGAAAATATTTTCTTTGTTTCCCGCGAAATTGTCGGGATTAAACAGGCGGGGCAGGTGCCACCACATATCGTAGCCGAGTGAACCGATGAGGCTGATAAGCGCAGGCGATTTTTCCCGCCGGTCGTTTTCGACATATAAAAAGGGCCGATGCTGGGCGATGAGGCTTTTGGCCCCCGCTAAAACGTCGGATTCCATGCCTTCGACGTCGATTTTAAGCAGCTTGAGGCGCGGCAGTTGCAGGGAATTAAGCGTCGTCATGGGAACGGGCTCACCCGTCGTCACACCCTCGAGAGAAATTCCCCCGAAATTCGCGGAGGCGCTGTAATCAATGGGCGGAACAAGGAGGGTTCCGACATCCTGCCCCACGGCCGCAAGGTAGGTATGGACGTTGAAAAGGTTGTTCAACGCGATATTCGCGCAAAGGACATGGTAGAGAATCCTTTGGGGCTCGAACGCCAAGACCAGACCTTCCGGCCCCACCAACTGAGCCAACCGAACGGTGTGCCCGCCGATGTTGGCGCCGATTTCGACGACGACATCCTTGGGGCGAAGGA
>CAZQOE010000059.1:0-9060 GCA_964594935.1 uncultured Rhodospirillaceae bacterium
CTTCGAACTTGCCGATGCGGCGCGCGACCGCGCCGGTGAACGCGCCTTTTTCGTGACCGAAAAGCTCGGATTCCAGCAGATTGTCAGGGATAGCAGCGCAGTTGACGGAAACGAAATTCCCGGCTGAACGGCGGCTCTTACGATGGATATAGCGCGCCATGACTTCTTTGCCGGTTCCGCTTTCGCCGGTGATGAGGATCGAAGCGTCGCTGGCTCCAACGCGGTCGGCCATTTGCAATAAAGGCTGCATGGAAGAATCGCGCGCGATGAAAGTGGAATCTTCCTCGGTGACGGCTTGCAGAACGGCGGCGATAAGGTCGGCGTCCGGCGGAAGGGGAACGTATTCCTTGGCTCCCGCGCGGATGGCGCGGACGGCGGCATTGGCATCGGCTCCGATGCCGCAGGCGACGACGGGGATATTAATGCGTTCGGACTTCAGACTGTCGATAAGCTGGGCGATATCAAGGGCAACGTCGCACATGACAAGGTCTGCGCCTTGGCCGCTGCGCAACGCGTTAAGAGCGCCGCCGATGGTGTCGATATGCGCGACCTTGGCTCCCCGCTGCGTGGCGATGCGCCCTGCCGTTCCTAATGGGCCGTCCAGTTGTCCGACAATAAGAAGTCTCATGGTCTATCTGTCCTTTAAGTTTAGCTATTTCGATCCGATTTAATAATTTCCGTCATCGTAATGCCGAGCCTGTCTTCGACGACGACGACTTCGCCGCGTGCGACAAGGCGGTTGTTGACGTAAATATCGATGGCTTCGCCGACCTTGCGATCGAGCTCGATGACGGCGCCGCGGCCGAGTTTAAGCAAATGGCTGACCTGCATTTCGGCTTTACCGAGAACGGCGGCAACCTCTACCGGAATGCCGTAAACGGCGTCAAGATCGGTCGCCGTAATCGGCTGATCGTCCTTAGGCGTTTCGCCGGGGCTGGCTTCGAGTTCGGTGAGGGTCAGAGGTTCTTTTTCGTCGGCCATAAAATGCTCCTGTTAGGTAGAAGAAGAAGGTACAAGGGTTTGTTCGATGGATTTCATCGTTGTGGGCGTGTTGCGCTCGACGCCGCCGTCGGCCCATTCGATCCGGCAATCGCCTGAAACGACCTCGGGATCGGCAAGAATGACGATCTTTCCGGGAAAGGCGCGTTGCGTGGCGATGGCTTGGATTTTTTCGTTCAACGCGTCGAATTCGCTTTCATGCACGCGCACGACCATGCGCGGCTCTCGCGCCATCTCGCGGATGGTTTCGGTGACAAGCGCCTCGATCTCCTGAAGGCCGTTCTGCGACATAAAGGAAGGCAGGATTTTTTTGGCGATAGCCAAAGACAGGCGGCGAGTTTGATCTTCCTGTTCCTGCGCGATTGCGTTGATGCCTTTTATCAAGACGGCGGTATTTTGATCGATGCTGCTCAGAATAGCGGTTTGTTGGGCGGTTTGTTCTTCTTTTCCTGCGGTTTTGCCCGCCGCAAAACCGGCGTCGTAGGATTCTTTCTTGAGGGCGTCGATTTGTTCCGGCTTCATAAGCACGGGTTTCCGCTCCGGCGCGCGGTGGACAATCGCGGCGTCGTCGAACGAACGTTCGAACATGAATTTGCGCACCGCCGCGGATTCCGCCGAAGCTTTCTTTGCCGTGGATGACGTTTCAGTAGACAAGTTCGTCTTCCTCCGTGCCCTTCGAAAGGACGATGTCGCCCTTTGTCGCTAAATCCTTGGCTGTGGTGACCAAATGGGCCTGAGCTTCTTCGACGTCGCGCAAGCGCACGGGTCCCATGGACGCGATATCTTCCTTAAGCAGCTTGCCGGCGCGCTCGGACATGTTCGAGAAGAACAGGTCCTTGATGCCGTCCGAAGCGCCCTTGAGCGCCGTCGGAAGCTTGGTCTTGTCGGCCACGCGCAAAATAGCTTGGATGGCGGCGCCGTCCAGTTTGAGCAGATCTTCAAACGTGAACATAAGCGCTTTGATTTTTTCGGCGGAATCCCGGCTGCGTTCTTCAAGCGCGGACATGAATTTGGCTTCGTTCGCGCGGTCGAAATTATTGAAGATTTCCGCCATCATTTCGTGGGAGTCGCGGCGGTTTGTTCGGGCCAGATTGCTCATAAATTCGTTGCGCAGCGTGCGTTCGATATCGTCGATGACGTCCTTTTGCACCGATTCCATCCGCAGCATGCGGGCGATGACTTCCATCGCGAAACTTTCCGGTAACTGCGACAAAACGCGCGCGGCATGGTCGGACTTGATCTTGGAAATGACCACGGCGACGGTCTGCGGATATTCGTTTTTCAAATAAGCCGCCAACACGGCCTCGTTGACGTTCGCAAGCTTGTCCCACATGGTGCGGCCTGCGGGGCCGCGGATGTCTTCCATGATGTTGCTGACGCGCCCTTTGTCCAGAACCTTCATCAAAAGGCGCTCGGTCGATTCCAGTGTGCCGACGGTTCCGCCCGAAGACGACATCTGCTCGGCAAAGTCGAGAAGCAGTTTTTCGACCAAAGTCGAGCTGACGTTGCCGAGATTGGCCATAACCTGCGACAAATCCTTGATCTCGTCGTCGTTCATGTGGCTAAAAATGCGTGCGGCGTATTCTTCGCCCAAAGACAGAATAAACAGCGCGGACTTTTCCAATCCGGAAAGGGATTTAATATCTTCGCGAAGACGTTGCCCGGCCATCAGCGATTCTCCTGATACATCCAGTTACGCAGGATTCCGATGGCTTCATCCGGATGCTTGTCGACAATTTCGCCGACCTTACGGAGGGACGAAGCCTTGACGCGCCCTTCGACGCGCGAGATATCGATCATACGTTCGATCTCGGATTCCGCAGCGGCGGCGTCTGCTTCGGCATTGGCGTTTCCACCGCCGCTCGGGGGAGCCAGTTGCGCCTGCGCCGTTCCGCCGCCTGAGCCTGATCCCGCGAAGGCGCTGCTTATCATAGCTTGTTGATCGGAAGAGACCGACCCGCCAGAGCTTTCCAGAATTTTCCGCAAAATAGGCCGCACGACAAGAAGAACGACCAAAAGCCCGATGACGGCGAGAATAATCGTTTCAAGAGCGTGAAAAATATCGGCGCGCGGAATGCCCATCAACATGTCGGCCGCGCCGCCGCTTGTTTCTTTACCCAGATCGATTTGGGCGAATTGCATATTCACGACTTCAAGAGAATCACCGCGCGTGGAATCGAAATTGACGGCGGAACGCACAAGCTCCTTAAGCTTGGTGATCTCATCTTCGGTGCGCGGAATATAGGTTGTTGTCTTGCCGTCTTCCGCCGTTTTATAGGAGCCGTCGACCACGACGGCGACCGAGAGACGGCGAATTTGGCCGCTTTCGCGAACCTGGCTGCGGACTGTTTTATTGATTTCGTAATTGATGGTTTCTTCGGAACGGTTGTTTTTATTCGACGACTTTTCCCCGCCTCCGGCTCCGCCAGCAATTTGCTGCGGCGTAGCGGGCAAGTTATTAGCAACGGTCACAGGCCCCTTATCACCGCCACTTTCGGAATTAACGGCGTCTTCGCTGATGCTTTGCGTCGAACGCACGACCTGGCTGTCGGGATCGAAAATTTCGGAATTCGTCGTGATGCGGTCAAAATCCAGATCGGCCGAAACCTGCGCCCTGACTTTTCCATAACCTAAAGTCTGCGTGAGCAAATCTTCGATTTTGCGAGCCTGCGTTTGTTCGAACTGGACGCGCATGTCGTCGCGGTCGCTGGCGCCTCCGCCGACGCTGCCACCCGCGGCGCCTGCGCTGGGCCGCGCGAGCAGACTGCCGCGATCATCGACGATCGACACTTGGCTGGGTTGAAGTTGCGGAACGGCAGCGGCGATCAAATGCTGAATCGAGGCGACTTGTTCGCGCGAAAGAACCGCGCCATTGCGCGTTTTCAGAAAAATGCTAGCCGTCGCGCCTTGCGTCGTGTGGCTGAACAATTCGCGTTGCGGCAAAACGAGATGCACGCGCGCGTTTTGGATGGGGTCCATGGCGCTGATGGTGCGCGCCAGCTCACCTTCAAGCGCGCGCAGATGGTTGATGTTCTGCACGAAGCTCGTTGTGCCGAAACCCTCTTTTTGATCGAAAATCTCGTAGCCGATAGATCCGCCCTTGGGCAGGCCATCGGCGGCCATCAGCATCCTGATTTTACCGACTTGATTGGAAGGAACGCGGATTAGCCCGCCGCTGGCGTCGACTTCATAGGGGATTTTAAGAGAGTCAAGTTTTTGGCCGATAGCGGCCGAGTCATGTTGGTCGAGTTCGGTATAAAGAAGGGCGAAGGGAGACGTCGAAATGCGCGTCGTGATGAAGCCCAGCATGCCAAGCAAACTCAGCCCGACGACGGCGATGGCCACAAGACGCATCGGCCCCAAATTACGCAAAGTCTGCAGGAAAGCGTTCACGTGTGCATTCTCCCGATCTCAACCCATTGGGGGCGCTTCGAACGAATCGCCCGATCGGTGGTATATTAACCATAACACGGCAGAAATTGCCTACTAAATATTATTGTTCATTAAAAAAATTTACTGATAAGTAAAAATTTTTTTAACAGAAGAGGCAGATTTTGCCGCGACACGCGAGCTATGTGATTCAAATGCAACAGAGATGTCAAAATGCGGACAAAATAGTTACGACATCGAAAAGATTTTAGGGTTGCAGAATGCTTGTGATGCCGGAGGCAATTGTCTGACGTATTGATCGCGCGTCAGGCTTGGATGCGGAAAAAACGTTGGGCTTGTTGAACTTCATTTGCATGTTCATAAGAAGCTTGTTTGTCGGCAGGGCAAAATTTCTTTTGGTCGCTTCATCGCGATGGGTTCTCATGTAACCACGAACCCGAAGCTCCTCGGCAGGGCCGGCGTTATAGGTGCCTGCGTACTGGATGCAAAGACCGTCGCGGCAAATATCCATAAGCGAAGTTTCCAGATATTTAGCGAGATAGGCTCGGTCATCCATTTCCGGAAAGTCGTCAAAAAAGGTGACTCGTTCTGAAAGAGGCAGCTTGACGAACTGCGCAAGAACAGCGCGTGTTTCCTGATTGAACTCAGCTAGAGCACGTCTTTCGCGCAGAGCAGTCCAATCGATAGCATCAAGGTTGAAATTATACATATTATTCGCCACACACTGTTGAGATAGTATTCGCAGGCCTACGAGTGCCTATCAGTGTCGACATCGGATTGACGGCTCGTTATGCCCAAGCGAGGCCAACAAGGCGCACAAGATAGGGGAGGGGCGTTCTGCGACAGGCGCGCAAACTTCCCTGCTGAAAAAATCCGCATGCGGACCATTTCCATCGGCTCTAACAATGTGAATCATTTTCTTCGTTTCATCCCGAAGACCTGAAAGGCAGGTCTTTACACGATGTATTGCCGATTGTGTCTTTATTGCGGCATGGCTTGTTATACTCAAAAAGGATGAAAGTGAAGCGAAATAGGGACATAAGTCGAAAGTCCGTCAACCCATTGTTGAAAAACAAGATTTTCAAGAAATTTAATTTTAAGGCAAAAGTCGCCGACTCAAACGCCTGTTATGGTTAACAATCCGACTGTTCTTTTTAGGCCGAATAATAAAGGTCGAATTCGACCGGATGAGGCGCCATGCGGAAGCGGTCCCATTCCTCGCGCTTGAGATCCAGATAGCTATCGATCAAATCCATCGTAAACACGCCGCCCTTAAGCAAGAAGTCATGATCCGTTTCGAGAGCCTTGATGGCTTCTTCCAGCGAACTGCAGACCGTCGGAATTTTGGCCAGTTCCTTCGGGGGCAGATGATACAGGTCCTTATCGGCCGCATCGCCCGGATTGATTTTGTTGGCGATGCCGTCCAAGCCCGCCATCAGCATGGCGGCAAAGGCGAGGTACGGATTGGCCAAAGGATCGGGAAAGCGGACTTCAACGCGCTTTCCTTTCGGGCTTTCAGTATAGGGAATGCGACAAGACGCCGAGCGATTGCGTGCCGAGTAGGCCAGCAAAACCGGAGCCTCGTAACCCGGAACCAGACGCTTATAGCTGTTGGTCGAAGGGTTTGTGATGGCGTTAAGAGCCTTCGCGTGCTTGATGATGCCGCCGATGTAGTTCAAGGCGGTTTTTGATAAGTCCGCGTATTCCTTGCCCGCAAACAAAGGCGTTCCGTCTTTCCACAGCGATTGATGCACATGCATGCCGGAGCCGTTATCGCCCAATATGGGCTTCGGCATAAAGGTCGCCGTTTTGCCGTACATCGCGGCGACGTTGTGCGCGGCGTACTTCAATATTTGCGTATTATCGGCCGATTTCAGAAGTGGCGCATATTTGATGCCCAGCTCGTGCTGCGCGGCCGCGACTTCGTGGTGATGCTTTTCGACGTCCACGCCCATCTGCTTGATGACCGAAAGCATCTCGGTGCGCAGGTCTTGCGCGCTATCGACGGGATTGACGGGGAAATAACCGCCCTTGGTGCGCGGGCGGTGGCCAAGGTTTCCTTCTGGATAATCGTTGCCGCTGTTCGAAGGGCTTTCCATCGACTCGAGCTTATAAAAAGTGTCCGTCGGTTCCGTCGAAAAACGTACATGATCGAAAACAAAAAACTCGACCTCCGGCCCAAAGAAAGCTGTCGTGCCGACGCCCGACGATTTCAAATATTTTTCCGCTTTTTTGGCGACCGATCGCGGGCAGCGCGAGTAGGGCTTGTTCGTAAGGGGATCATAAATGTCGCAATACACGGCGACGGTCGGCTCGGCATAGAAGGGGTCGACGACAGCGGTATCGACGTCCAGTTTCAAAGTCATGTCGGATTCGTTGATGGCTTTCCATCCGGCGATGGACGAACCGTCGAACATAAGTCCGTCGGCGACGGCGGCATCGTCAATCGTGTCGACATGTTGGGTAACGTGCTGAAGCTTGCCGCGGGGATCCGTAAAGCGTAGATCGACGTACTGGGCGTTATGTTTTTTTATCAACTCGAACAAAACATTCGATTTTGCCATGGGGCGGATCCTCAAAACGGGGTTGTATGACTCAAAAAAGAAAGTCTGGCACAACTCTAACCTCTTGACAAATTTGCAAAGTTTTGCTAATTTTCGCAGCGTGTCATGGTGTCCATGAGGAGATTCGTTTAGGGGTTTCCGTAAATGCGGCAAAGGTTGCAAACCGCCTGCCTGTGGTTTATCAGGGGGCGGTTTTGTTTTAGGTAAGTGTTCTGTGTGGCGGTCGTAGCTCAGCTGGTAGAGCCCCGGATTGTGATTCCGGTTGTCGCGGGTTCGAGCCCCGTCGGTCGCCCCATTTTTTGAATGCTTCGCATTCAAAAAATGCCGCGCCGAAGCCTTCTTAGGCGAAGACGGGCTGGTTGCCGCTACAGGTAAGTTTATATTTTGACTGGCATTTAAAATTACTTTTTTACTTTCAAGAACCCTTGATATTATCCGACACGATACTTTAGGGGATTCTTTTAAGGCTATATTAAAATGTCTAAAACGCCCGAAAATAAAGACGTGCTTCATCTGCCGATAGACGTGCAGAAACATTTTTACGAAGATCTTTCCATCGAAAGACAAACGGAATTTCCTCGAAAAATTTCCAAATTTTCCCATAAATTGAGAAAAAAAGGCATTGAGACTCTACCTGTGGCGTATTCAGTTAACGGTGTTGAACCCGGAATCTATAAAAGTCCTTTCGTTCGAAGATTCAAAGGTCGAAACATATTCGACGCGCTGACTTACACCCCTGATTATTACCCGTTTGCCAGCAAAGCGATTTATGTGAAAAAAGATGACGACGCCTTTAACGGGGATAATATTCTAACTTCGGAAATCAAAAGAAGAGATGTCAAAACCCTCATCATCACCGGCATGAATACGGAAGCTTGTGTAAAGAAAACCGTTATCGGCGCCTTCAAAAAATGTGGCAGTAATGTATGCATAAAGGTTGTCTATGACCTGTTAGCGAACAATGAATATCTCCCCGAATGCGATACGGATCCTCTGTGCCATAAAGAAAACTTAGAAAGTAAGATTTTAGCAAATGATAATATCTTCTGGTCGCCTCGTATAAGTTTTGTAACGGCGGCAGAAGTTCTGAAACAATATTCTCGCCGGCTCGATCCAAGACCGGCAAAGCCGATGTCTTTCGTTCAAAAAATACGCAATATGCTGGCTCTCCGCCCGCGAACATTAGTATAGAGAAGTCAAACAAAACCACCGACGTATGGGTTCCCCCTTTTCAACGCCTTCGGGAATAACTATCTTTCCCTATATGAAAACCCCTCTCTCCCTTTTCTGCCTTCTTCTGGCCCTTCTGTTTGGCGCAAACACGGTCTTCGCCGAAGTCGTCGTTCCGCAATCCCGCGCGCAGGTGACGCTCAGCTTTGCGCCGCTGGTCAAGCAGGTGGCGCCTGCCGTTGTTAACATATACACGCAGAAAAAAGTTTTACAGCGCGTGTCGCCCCTGTTTGACGACCCCTTTTTCCGCCAGTTTTTTGGCAACGCCATGCCGCGCGGCATGACGCGCGAGCGGATGGAGCATTCGTTGGGTTCGGGCGTCATTGTCCGTCCGGACGGGCTGATCGTGACAAGCCGCCATGTCGTCGCGGATGCCGACCAAATTCGCGTCGTGTTGTCCGATAGGCGCGAATTCGACGCCAAAGTCGTTATGACGGACGAACGCGCCGATCTTGCGCTTCTGCGCGTTGACTCGAAGGGCGAGAATTTTCCGTTTGTCGAATTAAAGGACTCCGACGAAGCGCAGGTCGGCGACCTCGTTCTTGCTATCGGAAACCCCTTCGGCGTCGGCCAGACGGTGACGATGGGCATCGTTTCCGCGCTGACGCATAAATCCGTCGGCGCAAGCGATCTGGGTTATTTTATCCAGACGGATGCCGCCATCAATCCGGGCAATTCAGGCGGCGCCTTGGTGACGCAGGACGGCAAGCTCATCGGTATCAACTCGGCGATTTATTCGCGGGACGGCGGAAGTTTGGGCATCGGCTTTGCCGTGCCTTCCAACATGGTGCGTTTGCTGATGAACGCGGTATCGGAGGGCAAAAGCCGCATCACGCATCCATGGATGGGGCTTGAAGGGCAAGCGGTTTCGCAGGAC